>CAZOXJ010000046.1:0-1647 GCA_964583325.1 uncultured Lentimicrobiaceae bacterium | reverse complement strand
GCATGTATTGTGAAGCCGGTGCTATCTTTCACAAGCAGAATGCCTTCCTTGGCTTTCGCCATTTCCATGATTACTGATGATTTCTGCTCATCGCTTATTTTAGTCAGTTCGAAATCAAGGGATAGCCTATCTATCAATTTAGCATCCAAATCCTGAAAAACAGTTAACCGCGGTTTCTCACCAGATTCGGAGAAAGCATATTTGCCTCCAAAATAAGAAATTACCGAAATCAAAAGCATAATTACTATCCCCAGTGCCTCATTCTTTGGTTTAAAAAACCGCATAAACTCCCAGCGTGTAACGGTTATTACCTGATTCAAATATTTCATTTTCTGTGCGTTTTTACGAGTTGAAGAAAAATATCATGAAGATCAGGCTTGTGGCTTGTAATATTACTTATGCCTTCGATCCCCGACAATTCCGATAATGCCTTGTTCAGATCGGTTTCCTGCCCGAATATGAGTTGAACCTGGCAATCATTAAGCTGGCTTACGCTTTCGAGCCCCGATAATGTTTGGAATATGCTTTCGGTAACCGGTAATTTATACTGCAGATCAATGATATGGTTTTTGCCGAAAGCTTCATAAATTCCGGTTAATGACCCGTTATAAACCTCTTGTCCATTATTAATCAGGAACACTTTATCGGCTATTTTTTCCACCAATGACATCTGGTGAGCACTCAGCAAAATTGTAGTTCCCTGCTTATTGATCTCTTTAATGTAATCAATAAATTTTTCCTGGTTCACGGGATCAAGGCCGGAGAAAGGCTCATCAAGAATGGCAAAGGCAGGTTTATGAAGGATAGAGGCAATAAACTGGATCTTCTGCTGGTTTCCTTTTGATAACGCCTGTAGCTTTTCCTTCGATCGGTTTGCAAGTTCAAGCCTTTCGAGCCATTCCATGGCTGCAATTTTCGCTGCGGCAGGTTCCATTCCCCTTATTGATGCAAGGTAAACCAATGACCTTATTATCGGAATATCAAGGTATAGGCCACGTTCCTCTGGCAGATAGCCAATATGTTCGGCTGATGGCAACGAATTATTTCCCCCGTTCAAATTCCACTCAATCCGGCCACTGTCAGCCTTAATAATATCAAGCAAAATACGCAGCGTTGTGGTTTTCCCGGCTCCGTTTGGCCCCAGAAAAGCAAATATATCTCCTTGCTCCAGGGAGAAAGAAATGTCATTCACTGCTTGTAAATTCATAAAACTTTTGCTCAATGAACTTACCTTTAAAATTGGTTTAACAGGGCCCTTTTCCATATACTTTTTTAGCATTACCGCTGATATACAACTAAACGCTACTGTGGCTGGTATTAGTATCAGGTTTAATAATTTTTGAAACTCCTGAACGACTTCTGTTTTCTGATTTAAGCAGGGTTCTGCTTTGATTTTTTGGCGTACATACAACCTCTCCTACCGATTTCAGTAATCCTTTCAAGGTTTAATAAATAGGATTTTCGTTCCGGTACTCAATCTCTTTTTAAGCCCGCATCCGGAAGAGTAAAATTTTTAGATTTCGTAAAATACTGATCAGCATATCTTTATCAAAATGTAATTTTGTATGTTGAGACAGTGTTATATTAAAAAACATTGATGTCCGGTTAAAAAATATATCGTCCCTGACGGGACTTTAACTTTTGTCT
>CAZOXJ010000045.1:20679-23220 GCA_964583325.1 uncultured Lentimicrobiaceae bacterium | reverse complement strand
ATGAGTGACAGCAGGGAATTCAAAAGCAGAAAAAACTTATAAGTACAAATCATCCGCAAATAAGACTTCTTACCACAAAACCATCTAGTTCATCTCCCTTCTTCAGGAGAAGGTGCCGCAGGCGGATGAGGTGAATCTGGCGGATGAGGTGAATTTACCCCATGACGTGATTTAGCCCCATAAAGTAATATTTATACAAAAAAAACACCCAGAGCCTGTTTTGAAAAACAGTTCTGAGTGTTTTAATTACCAACTGCTTAAAAGAGTTGGTTGTACTGTTATAGTTTGCCCGAAAGTTCTTTGCCTGGTTTGAATTTGGCAACTTTTTTGGCTTTTATAACAAGCGCTTCACCGGTTTTAGGGTTGCGACCTGTTCTTTCGCTTCTTTCAGCTACTGAAAATGTACCGAAACCAAGGATTTCAACACGTTTTCCTTCTGCTAATGTTGCTGCAACTGCTTCGTGGTAGCCTTCGATTGCACTCTTAGCCTGCACTTTTGTTAAGCCTGCTTTTTGAGCAATGGCGTCAATCAATTCTGATTTGTTCATGGCGTTTTTTTAATGGTTGTTAATAAATAGGTTATGTAATTGTTTATTGTAGTCGTTAATGTTAATCCGGAATAATAGATATTTTTCTGTCATAACAACACCTGTAACAGCGGTATGTTCATTGGCATAAAGCCAAATATGCTGCTAATGTAGGAAAAAAAAATAATTTCGGTAAACAGAGCGCATAATTTTTCGATAAATCGGTTTAATTTCATGTGATTTTGCCGTTCCACCTTGTTTTTTCTGACTTTTAATACCCGAAAAGTCAATCAGCCTCCATTATTTTCAGCTCATGAAGAATAGCAAAAGTTATGGCTTTTCGCGAACTGACAAATTTTGCAGCTTGCTCTTCCTGGCTCATCAATTCACTTGGAAGTTGAACGCAATTCGAGAAATAGTAAACATTGCCTTTTGTTTCAATATACCCTACATACCACCCGATTTCTTTCCCCGATTGCCGGCTCCACCCGGTTTTGGCTCTCAGTGTATAGGAAATCGTGTCTTTTTGAATCATGATTCTTTTTACAATATCCATAGCCCGTTGTGAAAAAGGCAGTTTATTGTCGTGCAGCCTTTTTAAAAAATCAATTTGCTGCTCATGCGTTATACGTAATCCACCTGTAAGCCAGAATTTATCAATACCACCGCTGGTGTCAGCATTGCCGAAACTGGTTTTGTTGAGCCAGTATTTCATTTTTTCTCCGCCAACGCGCCGGGCGAGTTCCTGGTAATACCAAACAGCCGAGGTTTGGAAAGCAGTTTTCAGAGTATGGTCTTTGTCCCAATCAGCATTTCTGCATACGCTATCCCAGGGTATCACGAAATTTTCATCAGCAATAACTCCTGTTTCGAGCCCGATTAATGAGTTGCAGATTTTAAATGTCGATGCCGGAATAAATGGCTCCTTGAATTGCCTCTCATTGTAAAGGATGTATTTACCGGCATTCATATCATAAAGCGCAAACGATCCTTCAACCCGGTACTGGTCATAGTACTTGTTAAAATCGTTGCGGATTTCAGTTTTTGGTTTCTGTTCACAGGTTTGAAATCCAAAAATTACAAAAAGTAAAACATTGATTATCAATAAAGATGAATTCATCCCGGATTTTTAATGTTGTTAAAGCCAGGCCGGAAAATTTACGATATTATCACCGTACTCAGGCAGATTTTTCTATTCACGGTTATTTGTATACTTCGTAATAATTGTGTCGCGTAAACCGATATACATTTCTGTAACATTGTTCATTAGACCGTTGGAGTATGAAGTAAGGAATTCCTGTGCTTCACGGGGACTTTTTTTATACAATCTCTGTGCTTCCGCCTCCAGTTCGTTTTGCTTTGTAAATATTTCATTTTCAAAAGGATCGCGAACTTCCCGCACATCCTGCACAATCAACTGAAATTTCAGATTTGCCAGGTTGTCAACAAAATCTATCGCCCAGCGAGCCGATTTTTCATCGTATTTATTCGGATCGTAAGTGTTGTATGTTTCGGCTACTGAAAGATTTCCGGCATAAATAGGCACATACGGACTGAAATACGGATTATCGAGATACACCCAGTAAACGCCGCCTATCGCGTCGGGCAGCCAGCCACGTAGCTGGCAAATCATTCCGTAATGACCGCGGTGGCGTGCAACCGGGCGGCGGTAAGTCTGTTTTATGAGTTTACGCATATCGCTTCCCGGAAACGGAGTTGCCAGAGGACTTTTAACATAATTTCCTTTACCGTCCGGAACCAGCCATTCCGGATAGGATGTCATGTCGTAAATAGTGCCTTCAAAAGTAGAGCGCTGAAAAGCAATGATATCCTGGACGGAGATTTTTTTCTCGGGCGTAGCTGAAAAAGGATACAGCGAAAGCGGCTCAACAACCTGGTAATAAGGCTGCATCCCTTTGAACGGATTGGCAGGATCAAGAAAACGGGCAGGCCATTTTTTCAAGTTCGGGGTAAAAGTCTGGTAGAACAGCCAGAAACGGCTTGTTGCATATTC
>CAZOXJ010000045.1:19018-20579 GCA_964583325.1 uncultured Lentimicrobiaceae bacterium | reverse complement strand
CCATCGCCCGACGAAGGCAGGAAACCGTATTGAGTCATCAGGTCACCGATGAACTGAGTTGCTTCGCGTGCTTTTTTAAATCGCTGCAGCGCGAAAATCATAGCCTGTTCAATCGTCATGATTTGCTTTCCCGTTTCAAGGGTAACAATCAATTCTTCGCGTTGCGATGTGGTGCTTTCGGCTATACCAAGCTGATATTCATTTATGTGCGAATATGCAGAGTGGAAATAAGCAAAAGTTTTTTCAACCTGTGGAATATAGCCGAGAATTTTCCCATCATCAGTTAGAATTCTGTCGGCATCCTGAATTCCCCAATACACAGGCGCTTTTTCTCCCGGCTTAAATGTTTGTGCGGCTACACGGTATATTCGCGAATCGGGCCCGGTATCGGTATGCGAAATAAGAACAGAACCATCGGATGTGGCTTTTTTGCCAGCTACAATAACTGTACACGATTTTGTATCATTGGTTTGCAACAGCAAAAGCGAAATGGCAAGAATAATTATTTTTGAGAACTTCATTTTGTGTAATGGTTTTGGGTTTGATTGAAATAGCAGCGTCAAAGATAGAAAAACAAGTTCTTCATTACTTTTATAAGAAAAATTCAATTTCGGAGGCTGAAATAAAATTCCCTAAATTTGCCACAAATACAAATATCTCTTGGCATCGATTTTAAAAAAGCTTACTGGCAAAAAGAATGATGATTCCGGAAACGAAATGACGTTCTGGGACCACCTTACTGAGTTACGCAAACG
Source organism: uncultured Lentimicrobiaceae bacterium (assembly GCA_964583325.1). Taxonomy (GTDB): domain Bacteria; phylum Bacteroidota; class Bacteroidia; order Bacteroidales; family UBA4417; genus UBA4417. The sequence continues at coordinate 19,824 of CAZOXJ010000045.1, read as the reverse complement.
ACTGATGCGTATGATCCTGGCGTGGTTCATCATGACTATCGCTGCTTTCCTTAATCGCGAAATTATTTTTGATAAAATTATACTGGCTCCGAAGGATACCTCTTTTATAACTTACAAATGGTTGTGCCAGCTTGGCAGTTTTTTGCATGTGGATAGCCTTTGCCTTCCACCCATGTCCCTCACAATCATTAACCTGAATCTTTCCGGTCAGTTTGTGACCCATATGACCATTTCGATGTTTGCTGGTCTTATACTTTCGGCACCGATTATAATTTACCAGCTATGGCAGTTCGTAATGCCTGCATTGTACGATAAGGAAAAGCGGTATGCCCGCCAGGCGGTTTTTATAATGTCGTTGTTGTTTTTTATCGGGGTATTGTTCAGTTATTATTTTATGGTTCCCTGGACGCTTAATTTCCTTGGCACCTACCAGGTGAGTACTTTGGTAGCAAACCAGATTTCGCTTTCGTCGTATATCAGTACTGTTACTTCTACCATTCTTTCGGTTGGCGTTGTTTTTGAGTTACCCGTTGTGGTTTATGTGCTGTCGAAGCTCGGAATTATCACTCCCGGCTTTATGAAAAAGAACAGGAAATATGCTTTTGTTATTATTCTTATACTGGCGGCTATAATTACGCCACCTGATGTTTTCAGCCAGATCCTGGTAACGATTCCTTTATATAGTCTTTACGAAATAAGCATTCTTGTATCAAAAAGAGTAAGCCCAAAGCCTGATCCGGAGGATTTGGTTGATGAGGAAGAATAGCAAATTATAAATTCCAAGATCCAAATTCCAAGGTCCAAAT
>CAZOXJ010000045.1:15722-18918 GCA_964583325.1 uncultured Lentimicrobiaceae bacterium | reverse complement strand
ACATTCGACATTCAACATTCGACTTTCAACATCCATATCATTTAGGATATTCCGAAAAATATTTACACCTCCTGTAACCTGACTCGAAAACCTGCGTCACATGCATGTACAACAAAATTAAAAAGTATAAAATCATGGAAAAGAATAAGCGTTTGTATCGTTCAGCTAAAAGCAAAGTGTTTGGTGGTGTTGCAGGTGGAATTGCCGAGTATTTCGACATCGATCCGATAATCATCCGTTTGCTGTTTGTAATTATCGCATTTGCCGGTGGAGGAGGAGCCATAGTTTACCTTATCTTATGGATCGCGCTGCCATTGGAACCTATAACTATGTTTAACATGAATATGGGTTCTGCTTCTGCAACTGATGCCGGCAATCCTGAAGCTCAGGATGCTACGGATACCAATCCGGGAGCTTCCGATTCGTTTAAAATGCCTGTAAAAACTGAAAACCGCAGCGGACTTATTGGCGGTATAATCCTGATTTCGCTGGGACTCATTTTTCTGGCCAACAGGTTTATCCCTAATATTAATTTTGGTGATCTGTGGCCACTGTTGCTCGTGATATTAGGTGGTGTGCTTATTGCTACCAGCTTTGCCGAGCGTAAAGGTGATAAAAAAGAATAATAAGGTTCGCAGCCTGTAATTCAGTAAAAATTTCAAACCCATAAAAACGAATACTATGAGCTACCGTAAAATATTCTGGGGACTTCTGCTGGTAATAATCGGCGTCCTCTTTATCCTCAAAAATACCGGCGCACTGTTTTTCAGCTGGAGTACCATATGGCATCTATGGCCTGTAATACTTATACTCTGGGGTATTTCACTTATCCCGATCAAGGACTGGATCAAACTTGTACTTTCTCTAGTCACTGTGCTCATTACTTTTTTCGCGGTACAGCAATACACTCCGAAAGATGACCACAAATGGCATTTCGGATGGAACGACGAGAATAACCGTGATGCAAATAATGATGAGGATTATAGTGCTTCTTACAACAATATCATGTCCGAAAATTATGATTCACTTATCAAATACGCTGAGCTTAAGCTCAATATAGGTGTGGGTAATTTTAAAATTACTGACAGTACGCTCAGCCTTATCGAAGTGAAGCATGATAACGACAATGCCAATTACTCCATGACGTCCAAAACTGAAGACAGCCTTACTGTTATCGATCTCTCGCTCGAAAAGGGTGAATTTAAAGATGGAAACATGAGTAATAACGTGGAGATGAAACTTAATCTTAATCCTGTTTGGGATATGGACCTCAACGTTGGTGCAGCTGAAGTTAAATTCGATCTTTCCGCTTTTAAAACACGGAAACTAAAAATTCAGGGTGGCGCTTCGGATATTGATCTGAAAGTTGGAGCCTGGCTACCTGAATCGGATGTGAAAATTGAAGCCGGAGCGGCATCCATCACAGTTCGCGTTCCCGAAAGTGCAGGTTGCGAAATTATCTCGAATACTTTTCTCTCCAGCAAGGATTTCAAAGGATTTACCAAAATGGGTAATCAGCGTTATCAAACTCCTGGTTACGAAACCAGTACAAATAAAATTAAGATTGATCTGCAGGCAGGCGTTGCCAGGGTTGATGTAATAAGGTACTAATACCGAACAGGAAAGGTTTGTGTGTCAGGGAGTTTGACCGTTCTCTTGATTATCGCAAGCCTTTCTTTTTTTTACTTCGCTGAACTGAAAACACATTCCCTTTCGAGGAAATTGCTCAGCAAAGCACATAACTCTTCCGGCGCATCAGCATGAACCCAATGCGATGCTCCGGTTATTGTTTTTATTACAGCTTCAGGAAACAGGCCGGTGATTAAAGGTAAATCGGAATCAAGGATATAATCGGATTTCCCGCCTTTTATGAAAAGGGTAGGACCCGGATACTTGTTTTCGCTCGCGATACCATCAAAAATCAAATCCATACTTTGGTTGATAGCTTCAAGGTTCAGTCTCCAGGCCAATTTGCCATGAAGTTTATAATACAGGTTCTTCAAAATAAACATCCGTACCCGGGCATCAGTTATCCGTGCTTCAATAATTTTTTCCACCTCGGTGCGCGTTGTCACTTTTTCAAGGTCAACACTCAGCATCTGGCTGATTATCTGTGTGTGGGTAAGCCTTTCGGGATATTTGCGCGGACTGATATCAATTACAACCAGTTTTTTGACCTTTTCGGGATTTTCGAGTGCATAGGTCATTGCTACTTTACCTCCCATCGAATGACCTATCAAAACAGGGTTTTCAATTTCATGATCTTCGATAAACTGTGCAAGGTCATCGGCCATTGCCGGAAAACTATGAATAGCAGTGTGAGGCGATTGCCCGTGGTTCCGCTGGTCGGGGATAAATACATGAAACTGATCGGCAATGCGCCGTCCGACAGTCACCCAATTATCACTCTGTCCGTAAAGGCCATGTAAAATAATCGCAGGTTGCCCGCTGCCGAATTCACGGTAAAAAAGATCCATAACAGGGTAAGAAGTAAAGTTTAGTTGATAAATGAAGCAGTGTAACTCACAACTTTATTATCAAAAAAAGTTGGGATGAGGATCATGTTTTTCTCAGGTATAAAACCAAAATCGGCTGCATTTGCTTTCTGTGCCATGGTATTCAGCAGCAATTCAGGCTTCTTTTTGAAACCAGCCATAAACACCGAACCTAACCAATCGCTGTAAATGTATTTGCCTTCGGTTGTAACATACAGACCATCAACTCCACCTGTATTGGAAACACAAACCATAACTTCCCCGCTTTTTATATCAGCCTGCAGTATACTGTTGCCCGCTCCGATATAAAGTACATTGTCGCGTAAAAACAAACCGTTCGCGCCTTTAAACATTGGTCCCTCAAGCCAGAGGTTTACTTTCCCGTCGAGTAAAACAAATATCTGACCGGTCCCTGAATCGGTTATAAAAATCATTCCGGTTTTAGGGTCAACCGCAATGTCGTTCAGGAATTGCGAACCCTGAACCGGGTATCGCTTAATGATTGTCGCTGATGGAATATCTATTTCTACAATTTCATCAATATTGGAAACGAATAAATGGTTGTTTAAAATGCCCATTCCTTTTGGCGCATCAATTCCTTTTACCCATTCGGCGTTCATTATTATGCCGTCGGTTGAAAGTGTTGAAATAAACCCGGTGCTGTCTTTAGCTGAAGGTTTTCCATCCACATTCGAAACATA
>CAZOXJ010000045.1:0-15622 GCA_964583325.1 uncultured Lentimicrobiaceae bacterium | reverse complement strand
TGTTTACCATCCTCATCCCAGAATTGCCATTCGCCATCCTCAAAACCCAGTTTAAAATTTCCTTCTTTCATTTTAACGCCGTTAGGATGGTAATAAGTCCAGGTGCCTGTTTCGCGGCAATCGGAATATGCGCCTTCATACTCCTTTTTGCCATCGTGATAATAATGGGTCGAAGGTCCATTCATAAGTCCGCCTGAATATATTTTTTCGTATTCAAGGCCGCCTTCCAGGTAATAAAACCTGTATGGACCGTTAAAATCGCCATCGCGATACGTTATTTCCATCATCGGCTTTCCATCAGGATACCATGATGTTTCAATGCCGTTTTGTTTTCCGTTCAGATACTGGGTTTCAATTTGCTTTTTGCCGTCGGGAAACAGGGCTACAGCTGATCCTGTAAATGGAATAGTATCCCCTTTTACATAAACAAGCCCATGGCGTACTTCGGTCCGTTGGGGTTCAACAGTTTGTGCCACACTATAAAAGCCTGTAACAAGAAACAAAAATGTCAGGAATTGTTTGATCATACCAGTAAAATTTAGGCTTTCGCCAGGATCTGTTTTTACTTTTTAAGCTGTTGCAGATAGAGTTGAATGGTTTTTTCGAGCCCCATGTACAATGCTTCGCTTACTAATGCATGTCCTATCGAAACTTCCAGTATTTCAGGAATAGTCCTTACCAGGTACCAAAGGTTGTTGAGGTCGAGGTCGTGGCCGGCATTTATACCTAATCCGTTTTGAGTGGCAATCCGCGAAGCATCCACGTAAGGAGCGATTGCTTTCACGCGGTTATTCGGATAGTGATGCGCATATGCTTCGGTATAAAGCTCTACGCGGTCGGTGCCGGTTTGGGCAGCATGATACACCATATCATTGATCGGATCAACAAATATAGAGGTTCTTATTCCGTGCGATTTAAATTCCGAAACAATCTCTTTCAGAAATGATTTGTGCTTTTTTGTATCCCAACCGGCATTGGAAGTAACGGCATCGTGTGCATCCGGCACCAGGGTTACCTGCGCAGGTTTAACTTCAAGTACGAGGTCGATAAAACGAGGAATTGGATTTCCTTCAATATTAAATTCAGTTTTAACCAGAGGGTAAATTTCGTACACATCACTGTAGCGGATATGGCGTTCGTCGGGGCGCGGATGAACTGTAATTCCCTGAGCACCGAATAATTCGCAATCAATTGCCGCTTTCAGCACATCGGGCATATTTCCGCCGCGTGCATTCCGAATTGTAGCAATTTTATTAATATTTACACTTAACTTTGTCATCGCATATATTTAATGCCGCAAATTTACGAAACCCCACGCTTGGTTTTACTTTTTGGTGGCATGATTATTGAGCCGATAAGGTTATGATTGCAAAAGATCTTATATCAGGAGCTGTGCTTCCGCTTAAAACTTCCGACTCCGGGCTTATGGCTATGCATTGGTTCGACGAATTCAGGGTTTCGCACTTGCCAGTTGTCAGCGATTCGCAGTTGTTAGGACTTATTTCGGAGGATGATGTGTTTGCTGCCGGAGAGTTCGAAGAGCCGATATGGAGTTATCAGCTGCAGTTACAGAATACTTCGATACTTCATACGAAACATATTTATGAAGCCATGAAGCTTTTTGCTGATTACAAGCTTACAACCCTGCCGGTAGTAGATGAGAAAGGCGTGTATCTTGGTGTAATTACCTTGTCGGACCTGGTTGCCAAAATGGCAACTACTGCGGCAGTTAGTAACCCCGGAGGTATTTTGGTACTCGAACTGAATGCAAACGATTTTTCGATGGTGGAAATTTCGCGTATCATAGAGGAAAACGATGCGAAAATGCTGAGTATGTATGTAACTTCACCGGCTGATTCAACACGGCTCGAACTCACTATAAAGCTTAATCGTATTGATATACAACCTGTTATTCAGTCGTTTCTGAGGCATGACTACACGATTAAAGCATCTTTTTTCGAAAGCGATTATTTCGACAATCTGCGCGACCGTTACGATTTGCTCATGACTTATTTAAACGTCTGATCCCACTTCATGGATTTTCCGGAAATAAAGCTTCCTGCCAAAACGATCCTTATTCTGGTTCTGTATCAGTTGTTATTTCCTGGCTTATTTCATGTTTCAGCACAGAATGAAACTTCCTCACAAAGGGTTATTATTGGCTCTGTCGGGATTTCGGGGAATAAGAAAACCCTCGACAATATTATTTTCCGCGAATTACTTATTGCTCCCGGCGACACGCTTCATGCGGATGAATTCGCCAGTCTGGTTAACCAGTCGAGGCTTAACCTTTTAAATACATCCCTTTTCAATTTTGTTACTGTTGATACCGTTTCCTTAAGTGAATCCGGAGTGATGCGGGTTGTAAATGTTGCATTTTCACTGCTCGAACGCTGGTATATCTGGCCGGTACCTGTGCTACAGATTACTGATAGGAACTTTAACGCATGGTGGCAAACCCGCGATTTTACGCGCATTAATTATGGCGTTGATCTCAAGTGGGATAACTTTACCGGTCGGATGGACGAATTTAATGCCATTTTTCAGTTTGGCAAAAACCGCAAAATTAGCGTGGCTTATCAAAATCCATATATTGATAAAAAGAAACGTTTCGGGATGGGATTCAGTACCGGATACCTCAAAAACCGGGAAGTAGGGTATATAACTGCAAACGATGAACTTGTATTTGCTTTTGATCCCGATGGATTATCCGAAGAGAAGTATATCTCGGTAAATGGAACATTCAGGAATAATATTTTTGTCACTCATCAACTGGTTGCGGGTTTGAATTCATCTTCCTTTTCCGACTCACTTCTCATTCTCAATCCCGACTATAGTTATAAAGATACGGATCAGCCTCTTTACCTGAGTATTTATTATAAGTTTAAAGTAGATCACCGCGATATAAAATACTATCCGTTAAAAGGTTGGTATGTTGATGTTGAACTTACTAAGTCGGGATTAGGTTTTGGCTTCGAAAAACCTGTAAACATTGCCTGGGCTAAAACCACAACACGTTTATACTCCCAATTGGCTAAGCGCTGGTATTCAGGAGTTTCTTTTATAGGAAAGGTATCTTCCTCAGCCTGGCAACCCTATTTTCAGATCGAAGCACTGGGATACAGCCGCGATTATGTGCGGGGATACGAATATAACGTGATTGATGGAAAGCATTTTGCCCTGTTCCGGTCAAATATTAAATTTGCCCTGGTTCCCGAAAAGGCACATTCAATAGGTTTTATCCCTACACCAAAATTCGGGAAAATACATTACGCCTTGTATCTTACTGCTTTCGCAGATGCGGCTTATGTATGGCAACCACAATGGATTGAAGAAAATAACAATATACTGCCACGCACATTTCTGGCAGGAACAGGAATTGGTATCGACCTGGTTACCTATTACGATAAAGTTGTGCGGGTTGAGTATGCCGTGAACAAATCAGGCAAAAGTGGTATCTTTATACACTTTATTGCCGGTATATGATTTCGCATAACCTGGTATGTCAGCATTCCGGAAGCCTCATTTAACAATTCAAAATCTCACAACGTGAAAATTGCATTATTCGGAAAAGCCTTCAATGCCGAGCATCTTGATTACTTCCGTATTTTAATTGAATCGCTCGAAAGCAGGGGATGCAAACTCCTGGTTTGGAAGCCCTTTCACGATTTAATCAGAGATAGAGTTGTTTTTAATAACCACGTTACACTTTTTAATGATCATACGGATCTGAAAGGTAAGGCCGATATGCTTTTTTCGGTTGGAGGTGATGGTACAATGCTTCACTCAGTTCAGCTGGTGCGCGATTCGGGAATTCCTATTGCTGGGATCAACCTGGGGCGGATGGGTTTTCTGTCGAGTATTCCACGTACCGAAATTATTACCGCCGTTGAAGAAATTCTGGATGAGCGCTACCGTATTGTTAAGCGTACACTTATCAGCCTTCATTCTCCCGCTGACCTTTTCAGCGATTTTAATTATGCTTTTAATGAACTATCGATAAATAAAAAAGAAAACTCAAGCATGGTAGTAGTGCATGTTTGGGTTAACGATCAGCTTCTGCTTTCTTATTGGGCCGATGGCCTTATTATTGCAACACCTACAGGATCAACAGCCTATTCGCTGAGTTGCGGAGGTCCTATTCTTACTCCCGACTCGAGCAATTTTGTTATTACTCCTATTGCCCCGCACAATTTATCCGTACGCCCCGTCGTTATTCCTGACAGCAGCCTTATACGTATCAGGGTTGATAGCCGCGACCATCAGGCCTTGGTTGGTCTTGATTCGCAATCGGCCATTATAACACCTGATCATGAGTTGGTTGTGGGGAAAGCCGGGTTCCATATTAACCTGGTTCAGCGATTGAACGAAAACTTTTTTTCGACTATACGCGCTAAACTGAACTGGGGGTCGGATATTCGCAACTAACACAATTATAGCGATATAACCGTTAAAATCTTCCTACTCTTTCCACAACCTTTCATTAAATAATTCAACTGTTGTTTAAGCAACGGTGGTGTTATTTGTAATTCCGAATGCACCATCAGTAAACGATAAATGGGCTGGAGCAATTGTAAAGTAGAGTCAAATCTGTCTGTCATCGAACACTGAAGTTAAGAACAACGCATTCAATTTACAGTTGGATCTATGGTCGGAATTCACCCGTAATGTTGCCCATGTAAACAGATAGCCTGATTTTTTTTTCGACAAATTGCACGCTCCCATCTTAAAATTACAATTGTATAACCGAAATCGTCCTAACCAAAATGTATTACTATGCGCTCTGTATCAATATTAATACTACCTTTGCACGCTTCAAAAATTATGAAAAAATTCCTTGTTTTTGCTTTATTTCTGGTGATTTTATCATCCTCAGCCTTTGCCCAGAAATCGGGCGATCTGGGAGTTTTGGGCGGGGTAACTTATTATGTCGGTGATCTTAATCCATCCTTGCCTTTCCGGATGTCGAAACCGGCTTTCGGGATTTTATACCGCCAGAATTTCAATTCACGGGTTTCACTCAGGGCACATGGTATCCGGGGCGAAGTTGCAGGTGACGATGCTATCAGTAAAGCCAATCCTGAGCGTGATCTTAATTTTGAATCAGTTATAACAGAAGCCGGATTACAGCTCGAAATTAACTTTTTCGAGTATTTTATCGGCAGTAAAATGCACTCTGTTTCTCCTTACATATTCGGCGGAGTTTCAGTTTTCTTTTTCGAACCTTACGGAAATGTTGCCGGCACGAATATCGGATTACAGCCTTTAAATACTGAGGGACAGGGGAACCCATATAACCTCTATGCGTTTAGTATGCCTTTTGGTTTAGGAGTTAAATACAGCGTGAGTAAACTTATAGGTGTTGGGGCCGAATGGGGCATGCGCCTTACTTCAACGGATTACCTGGATGATGTAAGTCAGACATATTACCTTGACCTTGCTGGTATAGACCCGGCAACTGCTACTATCAATGAATTGGCTTCTGATCCGATGCTTTCGCACAATGCCGGTATGCAAAGGGGGAATTCACGTAATAATGATTGGTATTCCTTTGCCGGAATATCAGTTACAGTTAAAATACGCATGTTAAGTAAAGAGCGTTGTCTCGACCACCAACGCCAAGGATATTAATAAGTTACGGCTTTTATATCCTGCAACATATACATTAAGAATAATTAACAAAAGGGGCTGATGCAGTAAAGCACAAAAGCCTAAATTTGTCGGAAATGATGGAGAACGGAAATTTGATCGACACAATAGATAAAACTTGTCTGCCGAACCATATTGCTATCATTATGGATGGAAATGGCAGATGGGCCCGGCAACGTGGCGAACAGCGTGTTTTCGGTCACAATAACGGGGTGCAATCTGTTCGTGAAACAGCTGAGGCTGCAGCAGAACTTGGTATCAGGTATCTTACCATGTACGCCTTCTCAACTGAAAACTGGAATCGCCCGAAAGAAGAAGTCGATGCGCTGATGCATCTTTTGGTAGTGACTATCAGCAACGAAGTTAAAACATTGAATGATAATCAGATCAGGCTCAGGGTTATAGGCGACATTCATTGCCTTGACAAACAGGTTCGCAAAGAACTTGAAAAAGCTTTGGCTGATACGGCAGGAAATACCCGTATGGATTTATTCCTGGCTCTTAGTTACAGTGGAAGATGGGAAATTGTGGATGCGGTAAAAAAAATTGCTGAGTTGGTAAAAGCGGGTAAACTTGATCCTTCGCAGATAAATGAAAAAACAGTTGCAGAAAACATGAATGCCCCTGATCTTCCGGATCCGGAACTTTTAATACGCACCAGTGGCGAATACAGGATCAGTAATTTCCTGATGTGGCAAACAGCTTATACTGAGCTGTATTTTTCGCCTAAGCTGTGGCCCGATTTTCGTAAAAATGATCTTTACGAAGCTATTATTGATTTCCAGCATCGCGAGAGGCGATTTGGCAAAACGAGTGAACAAATTATAAATTGCAAAGGATGACTCTGAGGCGCTTTACATTACTATCATTTTTAATTTCAATCCTCTCAATGCCGGTTGTGGCGCAGATTTCGATTGGTGATGAGATTCCCGATATCAACTATGCCTTTCCGAAGAAATATACTATCGGGGGAATAACTGTTACCGGCGTTCAATACCTTAACAGCTCTGTACTGATTTCATTATCGGGTTTGCAGGTTGGTGAAAAAATTGATATCCCTGGCGAAAAAATCCGCTCAGCCATGGACAAACTCTGGAAACAAGGTCTTTTTGAAGACGTTAAAATTGTTGCTACCCGGGTGCAGGATGGACAAATATTTCTCGAAATACGGCTTGCTGAAAGACCAAGGCTCTCCCGCTTCAGTTTTAGTGGTATCCGTAAAGGAGAAGCCGAAGACCTGCGCGAAAAAATAAAGATTGCAAAAGGAGATGTAGTTACTGATAACCTCGAAACCCGCGTTCGAAATACCATTGCGAAGCATTATGTTGGAAAAGGTTATTTTGACGCCGATATAAAAATTACCCAGGTCAAGGATACGCTCTTACTTAACAACGTAGCCCTTAATATTGATGTAAAAAAAGGGGGTAAAGTTAAAATCGAAAAAGTAAATATCATCGGTAACAAAAATGTAAGCGAACTAACATTAAAATCGGCTTTAAAAAAGACCAAGGAAAAAGGTTCTTATCGACCCCTGTTTGCGCTTAACGAAACCTTTTTTGGTTTCTTCGGTCATTTATTTTCCGGGGATATGGCTAATTATTCTTCCTATATGCAGGAGGTTGTAGGTCAAAATCTGAAATTCAGGATTTTTAAAGCATCCAAATTTATCGAAAGCGATTTTGAAGAGGATAAATTAGCTATCATCAGTAAATATTATGAGAACGGTTACCGCGATGCTACCCTTTTAAAAGATTCAATTTATAAAACAGGCCCCAACAGCATAGCAATCGATCTTACAGTTTATGAAGGCCGTAAATACTATTACCGGAACATTTCTTTCGTAGGGAATACAAAATTCACTTCTACCGAACTTGCACTTCTGCTGGGTATCCGTAAAGGCGATGTTTACAACCAGGATCAGTTGGATGCAGCTTTGCAGTTCAATCCGAATGGGATTGATTTAATGAGCTTGTTCGTTGACGATGGCTATCTTACCTGCACTATTGAGCCTATCGAACTCAGGGCAGAAAATGATTCAATCGATCTGCAGATTCGTATCCGCGAAGGAAGGCAGATGAACGTAAACAGGGTTAAAGTGAGTGGTAATACGCGTACCAATGATCATGTAATCATGAGGGAATTGTATTCGCGTCCGGGTCAGTTATTCAGCCGTTCGGATATTTTACGTAGCCGTACCTCCCTTACTCAGCTGAAATACTTCGATCAGGAAAAAATTGATATACAAACACCTAATATCGATCCGGCCAACGGAACCGTTGATATCGGTTATAAAGTGGAAGAAACCTCTTCCGATCAGCTCGAACTTTCGGGAGGTTGGGGTTACGGGAGGCTTATTGGTACCTTAGGGGTATCGTTCAATAACTTCTCCGCCAGGAATTTCTTCCAGAAAGGCGCCTGGAAACCGATTCCTTCCGGTGATGGTCAGAAACTTTCGCTACGCCTTCAATCATACGGAAAGGGATATGTAAGCGCCAGTGCTTCATTTACCGAGCCTTGGTTAGGTGGCAAGAAACCTAACCAGTTCAGCGTTTCTTCTTATATCTCAGCCTTCAATAACGGATATCCAAAGAACAATGCGGCTTATTATGCCTACAACATTACAGGCCTTAGTTTTGTGTTCAGCAGGAGGCTTAAATGGCCCGACAACTACTTTAATCTCTCTCAAACGATTAGCTTACAGCATTACAAACTCGACAACTACTATCTTTTCGGAGAACCACAGGATGGTTTGTACCAAAGTTACTCTTATACAATTGGTTTAGGCCGCTACTCTACTGATGCACCTATTTTCCCGCGTGCCGGTTCGGAATTTAATATTTCGCTCGAACTTACTCCACCGTATTCGTTAATAGCTCCAGATTGGTTTAACGCCAAATCGCCACAGGATAAATACAGGATGATAGAATTCCACCAATGGAAAATGAGCGGAGCTTTTTACCAGCAGATTGTTGGTGACCTCGTTCTTATGGCTCGTGCAAAAGTTGGTTTCCTTGGCAAATATAGCAGTGAGATACAGGTGACTCCTTTTAACCGCTATTTTATGGGTGGAGATGGAATGTCAGGTTATTCGGCCATCGACGGAAGGCAACTTATCGGGTTCAGAGGTTACACAAACGAAAGCCTTACCCCCTTATATGGTCTTACAAGCAGGCCTCCGGGAGGTATCATCTATAATAAAAGCACCCTGGAGTTGCGTTACCCGTTATCACTTAACCCTAATTCGACCATTTTCGGATTGCTGTTTGTTGAAGCAGGTAACGATTGGGGCGAATTCAGTGATTTCAATCCTTTTGATGTGCGCAGATCAGCCGGAGTTGGCGTAAGGGTATTCCTGCCCATGTTCGGATTACTGGGTCTCGACTGGGGATATGGTTTCGACGACATTCCCGGCTCGCCCAATGCCAACAAAGGCCAGTTCCATTTCTCAATTAATTCGTCCATCGATTAATTGTTTTGGCAGGTTTTTTGCAATCACTTAAAAATAATTAAAAGTATTCTCCACTCATTTAACCCAATAAGGAGTTTAGAACATGAAATAGCCATGAGCAGAAAATTTGCTCACTAACAGAAATGATTATTCTCATGGCGTATTCCATCTGACCCGTAAAAAATTAAAAAAAACACAGATGAAAAAGATCATAATTCTAGCAGCAATCATTTTTGCAATGGGCTTAAGTATTTCAGCACAAAAATATGCCTATGTGAATACCGATTACATCCTCGATAATGTGCCCGAATATGCCGATGCACAGGCTCAGCTCGATGAACTGTCCGTTCAGTGGCAGAAAGAGATAGAAGTAAAATTTGCCGAAATCGATAAGATGTATAAAAACTATCAGAACGAAGCCATTCTTCTTCCTGAGGATATGAAAAAGAAACGCGAGGAAGATATTGTGAAAAAGGAAAAAGAAGGAAAAGACCTGCAGAAAAAACGTTTTGGTAAAGATGGCGACCTTTTTAAAAAACGCCAGGAACTGATTAAGCCAATTCAGGAAAAAGTGTACAATGCAATTGAAGAAATTGCTACGGCCGAAAACTACGCTACAGTATTCGATAAAGCCGGGAATGCTACCCTCATTTACACCAATCCGAAATATGATATCAGCGAGCAGGTTCTTGATAAACTGGGCTATACATATAAGCCTCAGCAAACTACTAAAGGTAAAAAATAGCCCCCAGGTGTAATAGGTATCGCCTTTTTTTTACCTTTGCGCCTTATTTAATTTGAAAACAATTAATCCCCATACTTAAAATGATGAAGAATCTCGTAAAAGTTTTAGCAATTGTAGTACTTATTGCTGTTGCAGCAACCACCAATGCTCAGAAAGCCACAAAGATAGGACATGTTGACTTTGGAAAATTATTGGAAATGATGCCCGGTCAGGATACGGTAAAAGGCGTTATGGAAAGTTATGTACAGTCGCTCCAAGGCGAATTACAGTCGATGAATGCAGAGCTGGAAATGAAAGTTACCGATTATCAGAAGAATGTGGCTGGTTTATCAAGTATTATCAAAGCTACAAAAGAAAAAGAAATTACTGACCTTCAGGGACGTATCGAATCTTTTCAGCAAGTAGCTCAGCAGGATATTCAAGCCAAGCAAACTGAGCTTATTACTCCTTTTGTTGAAAAAGCCCGCGCTGCAATAAAAGATGTTGCTAAAGAAGGTGGTTTCGCATACATAATGAATGCGGTTGAAGATATTCTTCTTTATTCGGAAGGTGGCGAAGATGTGATGCCGCTTGTGAAGAAAAAACTTGGAATCACACAATAATAGCATTCCGCTACAAATTGAATTAAACTCCGGCCTTGGTCGGAGTTTTTTTTTATTCCGTACCGGATATAAATTTTATTATAAACTATTGGATCATTGGGTTATAATACATTGGCTGCTTTAACATCTGTTCTGTTAAATTAACATTTGTTTCATAATTTCAGGAATTTACGTGCTTACTATTGCAGTAATTAATCTTCAATTTTAATAACTTAAAATTTTCAGTATGAAAAAACTTTTTCTTTCTTTTGCCTTTTTAGTACTCATCACTATTTCTTCAATAGCCCAATTGGAAAAAGGAAGTTGGATTGGTGGAGTAAACGGGAATCTTAGTATTGTGGGACGATCTTCCGGCACACAATATTTAAGCTGGAGTTTCAATCCGTATGCGATGTATCTGGTAAGTAAGAATTTTGCTGTCGGGGTTGATATGGATAATGGATTTACCTATTATAAAGGCAATTATCAGGATGGTAGCGAGAGTTATTCGATGCATGGAACCACCTACAGTCTTCAGCTGACACCAACAGTAAGAAAGTATTTTGGAAATGGATCGGTAAGGCCATATGTGGGATTGAGTACTGGTGTGCTCATGGAGCATATGCGCGGTTATAGCAGTTATGATGAACATACTACTACCGAGACAGGGTTCAGTTATTATCTTGCTCCGCAGGTCGGGGTTTCGTGGTGGGTAAACGATAAAGTTTTTTTGGATATGAAGGCAAGTTACAACCTGATGGATTCATATTTTGGAAGTGGGTATCATACATTTGATTTGAAAATAGGAGTAGGATTTAAAATCGGGAAATAGTACCTGATGGATGACAACAAAAAGCCGCAAATCGTTCAGATTTACGGCTTTTTTAATTTCTCCTATTCCCTTTATCTCCTTGTCCCCTTGTCGCCCCTTCTCCCCCTCACTCACTTTTTTAGGGAAAAGTGAACTTTGAAACTTAGTTTCTGCGTCCTGTAAAAATCATGATGTAATACAGCAGAGTAGCCAGTGACGATAAAGCAGCAACTACATAAGTATATGCGGCCCATTTCAGTGCATCCTGAGCTTTGGGATGTGATTCGTAAGTGGTGATCCCACTGTCATTCAGCCAAAGTAAGGCGCGGCGGCTGGCATCAATTTCAACCGGTAAGGTTACAAAACTGAAAAGAGTAGTAGCGGCAAACAGAATAATACCGGCAAGTAAGAGCTGTGGGAATGTATTAACCAATAAAATACCGGCCAGCAACACCCATTGCATATACCTGGAAGCAAAACTTACAGCAGGTACCATTGCACTGCGCATTTTCAGGAAAGCGTAAGCTTCGGCATGCTGAACTGCGTGTCCGCACTCATGAGCTGCAACAGCTGCGGCTGAAATGCTCGATTTGTAATACACATCCTGGCTTAGGTTTACAGTTTTTGTCTGCGGATTATAATGATCAGTAAGCTGTCCTTCAACAGATACAACCTTTACATCAAAAACGCCTTTATCACGAAGCATTTTTTCGGCAATATCCTTACCCGTGTATCCGCTTCCAATTGGAACGGCTGAGTATTTTTTGAATTTCGATTTCAGCACCTGGCTAACGATCAGACTGATGATCATAAAGCCGATAAAAATTATAATGTACATTGTTTTTTCTTTTTTTGATTTACAGTATTAACACAAATTTCCTGCCAATTGTTTAACTGCGACATTGTGTCAGTGGAGGTGAGGAAGGGAAATGGATCAATGGGTAAATGCGTAAATGGGAAATGGTAAGTAGTACCTGTTATACTTACATTATAGCTCCGTATATCGTACCTCGTAAATGATCGTTATCTGAAAAACTATTAGATATTTTCCTTTAACCATAAACTACCATTTATTCACCTATAGGAACAATAGTTTCATCGTGCCAGCTGGCATACATGGTGTAGCTTTTCGAAATACGGTTAACCTGACCTTCGAGCAAATGCGGGTCGATGGATTTTATTTTCTTTGCGGGTACACCGGCATAAACGCTTCCTGATTCAACAAGGGTGTTTTGCGAAACTACGGCTCCGGCAGCAATTATGGAGTTGCTTTCGACAATAACTCCATCCATAACAATAGCTCCCATCCCTATCAGTACATTATCGTGAATAGTGCAACCGTGCACAATGGCGGCATGAGCTATGGAAACGTTGTTGCCAATATTTACAGGCGCTTTCTGGTAGGTGCAATGAATAATTGCCCCGTCCTGAATATTTACATTATTTCCGATGCGTATGTAGTGAACATCGCCACGTATAACAGCATTAAACCACACGCTGCAATTGTCGCCCATAACCACATCGCCTACTATGGTTGCGTTTTCGGCAATAAATGTATTTTTTCCAATGGTTGGTGAAATTCCTTTTATAGGATATATGAGTGGCATGTTTTGGGGATTTACGATTTTTGAATTACGAATTTTGATTGACCTGATTTTGCAAATGACTGATACATCTCTGAATCCAATTCGTCAATCAAACCTCGTCAATTGTATCTTCTTTTTCAATCTTCAGGGCTAAATGAATGCATTTCCTGTTCGCTGGTTTTCGGGTAGTCGATGGAGAAATGAAGTCCCCGGCTTTCCTTACGTTCAAGAGCCATTTTTATAATTAAAGTAGCTACTTTTATCAGGTTACGGACTTCGCAGATTTTATCAATAAGCACAGAGCGTTTGTAAAGGTCCTCGGTTTCCCGCTCCAGGATATTCAGCCGGTCTGCAGCACGCTTCAAACGCAGGTTCGAGCGGACAATACCTACGTAATTAGTCATAATACCCTGTAATTCCTTCATGGTCTGGGTAATGAGCACCATTTCTTCGTTCATAACGGTACCTTCGGCATTCCAATCGGGAATTTCGTTGCAGTAATCGATATCCTTTAATTTAGGCGAAGCATGAACGCAGGCTCGGTGCGAATACACAAGCGATTCGAGCAGCGAGTTGCTTGCCAGTCGGTTAGCACCGTGCAATCCGGTAGAAGCGCACTCGCCCGAAGCATAAAGATTTATGATAGAACTTTCAGCCCATTCATCTACTTTTATTCCTCCACAGGTATAATGAGCAGCAGGCACAATCGGGATCATTTCCTTTGTCATATCAACCCCAATGCTCAGGCACTTGGCATAAATGGCCGGAAAATGATTAATGAGTTCGTTCCTGTTGATATGCCGGCAGTCGAGGTAAAGATGGTCTTCGCCGCTTATTTTCAGTTCATTGTCGATAGCACGGGCAACAATATCACGCGGGGCAAGCGAAAGCCGCTTGTCGTATTTCTGCATAAACTCGTTGCCTTTGATATCCTTCAGTATCCCTCCGAAACCACGTAATGCTTCGGTAATAAGGAATGAGGGTTTTTCGGTAGGATTGTACAACGAAGTAGGATGAAACTGAATAAATTCCATCTTTTCGATGGTTCCCTTGGCACGGTAAACCATAGCAATACCATCGCCGGTTGCAATTGGCGGATTTGTTGTAGTTGCATACACATTTCCGGCACCACCGGTTGCCATAAGCGTTATCCGGGCAAGAATGGTGTCGATGCTGTTGTTCTGAACATCAAGCACATAAGCGCCATAACAGGTAATATCCGGTGTGCGGCGGTTTACATATTCACCCAGGTGGTGCTGGGTAATGATTTCAATAGTGAAATGATTTTCGAGTATTTCGATATTTTTATCTTCCCGGGCTCTCGCAAGAAGCGTTTCCTCGATTTCCAATCCGGTCTGGTCTTTGTGATGTAAAACCCTGAATTCGGAATGCCCGCCTTCTTTGGCCAGATCGTATTGGCCTGAGGCATTTTTATCAAAGTCTACGCCCAACTCTATAAGTTCTCTTATCCGTTCAGGTGCCTCGGTAATAGTTATCCGTACTGCTTTTTCATCATTCAGGTCGTCGCCGGCAATGAGGGTATCCTGTATGTGTTTTTCATAAGTATCAGGAGTGTACATTACAGCCGCAATTCCGCCTTGAGCATATTTTGTGGCAGTTTCGTCAGCATTGTTTTTGGCCACGATACAAACTTTTCCGTATTTCGCTGCTTTTAAAGCAAAACTTAATCCTGCAATACCCGTTCCAATAACCAGGAAATCAACATGTCGTCGCATAATAATATAAATAGAGTGCAAATTTAACAATTTAACAGCCGTGTTTGATTGGATAATTGCGTATTAGGTTAAATTAACAATAGAGATTATACCATCAGTTCAATTGGGGTATCCGTTAGTTAGTTGTTGCCGCGTTTCATGTTCAATCAAGGTTGGCAGTTTCAATTTGGTTAAGTGTATTAAACCCGATCCAGTGGCCAGGGTTAAGAATTGTTAAATCAACGTTTTATAAGCCGAATTAAAATAATATAGTTTTGCCGGATACGTTTCATTCAAAACTAAATCTAAAACCATATGTCAAACTCCTCCACATTCGGTAAAATCAATCAATGGGCTCGAAATTCAATCAGCCTGAAACTTTTGGTTATTGGTATTTTTGTATTGATCCTGCTTATTCCATCTGAGATGGTACAATCGCTGATCCGTGATCGCGAAACTACACGGAACGAGGCTATTTCGGAAATCTGGCGAACCTGGGGCGACCGGCAGGTGCTGGCCGGCCCTGTAGTAAGTGTTCCTGTAATTACTTACAAATCATTGGCTAACGGAACCGTTGAGTCAAACACACGTTACTTGCATTTCCTGCCCGAAAATTTATCCGTTACGGGAGATATTGTACCTGTGATCCGCTACCGAAGCATTTATGAAGTTGTACTGTACTCGGCAAGCCTTGCTGTAAATGGCAATTTTAAACCATTGGTTCCTAAAGGACTTAATGTTCAGGCTGCTGATATCAAATGGGATAAGGCGTATGTTACCTTTGGTATTTCCGATATGAAAGGGGTGAAGGAAAATATCGACATGGCCTGGAACGATTCTGTTTTTCGCATGCAGCCGGGTGTGCCGGTTCATGATATTATAAGAGGAGGCGTGAGTTACCCGCTTGCCATTAATCCGGCCATTGATAACAAATTCAGTTTTAAATTGCAGTTGAACGGAAGCAGGCTGCTGTCATTTCTGCCATTTGCCTCTGATATGAATGTGGACCTGACTTCCTCATGGGCTAATCCATCGTTTGAAGGAGCTTTTATTCCGGCTGACAAATCGGTTACCAAAGCTGGTTTCA
>CAZOXJ010000044.1:13863-23463 GCA_964583325.1 uncultured Lentimicrobiaceae bacterium | reverse complement strand
CTATCCATTTTATTACGGCTACTACTTCATCCGTTAAACGCGGTTTCTGAGGTTTGCCACATATTTTCTCGGCTTCGGCTTTCAGCTCGTGAATGGTTTTTATCGGGAGAGAGCTGCCTTTCATTTTCTCAATCAGGTCGGGGCGCAGCGGATTAATTGCAATACCGCGTTCGGTTACAATAACATCGATTAATTCGCCCGGTCCGCAAATGGTTGTTACCTCATCGCGGATAACCGGCATGCGGTCGCGGAACAGAGGAATGGGTAAAATAACGCATTTCGAAAGCAGGCAATTCATCCAGCCGCCTATGCCATGCAAAAGATACCCATCGGAATGTGTAACCACGTTCGCATTAAAATGAACATCTACTTCGGTAGCGCCAAGTATTACAACATCAACAAATTGAGCAAAATTTCCTTTTCCATGGTAGTTGTAACTGGTGAAAGGGCTTGTGTTCTGATGTCCTTCGTTTTCGCGCATGGAACGAACGCCTTCGAGGTCAAAAGTTTGTCCGTCGAGGATATAATCGACCAAACCATCTTCCAGCATTTTAACCAGGTATTTATTGCTTCCACCGCGGGCAAAGCGGGCTTTCATTCCTTGCTTGCGGAGCATTTCGGCAAAGTAAATACCTATTGAAAGAGCCGTTCCACCGGCGCCAGCCTGAAACGAAAATCCATCGTGTACAATTCCGGTTTCTTTGCAAAACTGGGCTGTCATTTCAGCCAACAGCAGCCTGTCGGGACTTTTGGTAATTTCGGTGGTGCCGGAAATAATTTTTTCAGGGATACCTACTCTATCCATTTGTACAACAAAATCGACATAGTTACCTTGTATTTGCCAGGGAACGCAAGGGAAAGGAACCAGGTTGTCGGTTACAACAATTACCCTGTCAGCGTATTGCGAATCAGCAAGCGCAAAACCAAGCAAACCACAGGCTGCGGGACCACGATCGCCGGTTGCATTTCCGAAACAGTCGGCAGTAGGAGCTGCAATTACCGCAATATCAATATGTACGTCACCATCCTGAATAGCCTGGTAACGGCCACCGTGCGAACGGAGAACTCCCAGCCCGGCCATATTTCCTTCGGAAGTAAAGCGACCCAAAGCGCCGTTCATACTGCCTTCGATATGATGGATTACCCCATTTTCGAGGTATTTGATCATGGGCGAATGACATTCGAATGCTGCTGAAGGCATCCATGTCAGGTTTTTAATTCCAAGTTCGGCAGCGGCATCAAATATCTGGTTGCCTACAAGGTCGCCATTGCGAAAATGATGATGTGTCGAAATTGTCATTCCGTCAGCTATACCAGCTCTTACCAAAGCTTCTTTGAGCGAAGGAACAAGTTTATTGCCATCTTCGGGATAATCGGCACAGGAAGCAATGGGTGGCGCATACTTGCGGCCTGTAGGTTTATATTTTCCAACACCCAGGTAAGGAATGGCATCTTTACCGTTAACAATCTGTGGAACAGTGCGTCCCACTGCATTTGTTGTAAGCTTATCGTATTTTGACATATCTTTCTGATAAATTTAAAAAGAGACGAGTTCGGTATTTTTTTATGGCTGGAAGACGGAAGTCCGAAGACCGAAGTCGGAAGTCAGAAGTCGGAAGATGAAAGTCGGAAGCAAGGGCTTAACACTCTTCACTATTCACTATTCACTTTTCACTCTTCACTCTTCACTTTTCACTTTTCACTTTTCACTCTTTCATAAACTCATCCCTCCATCCTGGTGAGAGTTTCCCGAGAGTAACAGCCAGATCAATCAGTTTCTGAGCACGTTTTACAACAGGCGGGTCAATCATTTTAGTTCCCAGCGAAACAACGCCTAAGCCTTTTGCTGTGGCTTCGATAAATGCATTCACTATTTTCTTCGCTTTCTCTATTTCAACATCATCGGGGGCATAATTTTCGTGTATCACCCTGATTTGCCGTGGATGGATACAACCCATACCATCGAAACCAAGCGCTTTCGAACGTATAACATTTTCTTTAAGGGCTTCCATGTCAGCCACATCACTGAAAACTGAATCAATAGCCTGTATGCCTGCAGCTTTGCATGCATTTACAACCATGCTCCTGGCAAAAAACGATTCGGTTCCTTCCTGTGTGCGACGTGTACCCAGATCGGCAGTATAATCTTCCAACCCGATGGCCAGAGCTACAACATTTTCGCTTTGAGCAATTTCGAGTGCTTTTAAAACACCCAGGGCGCTTTCGATAATCGGCATAAGCCAAACATTACCGCTTACATTGTATCTGTTTTTCAGCTCGCTGATTTTTCCATTCACAAGCCTGATCTGTTCGGCGCTTTCGCATTTCGGAACCAGGATAAGGTTAGCATTGTGAGGAATAAGGAATTCAAGATCATCGAGACCTGCCGGAACCTGGTTTATACGCACCATCCGTTCAGCACCATAAAAATCAATATTCCGCAGTGCATTCCGCACCATGAACCGGGCTTCAAACTTTTTGGCAGGAGCAACGGCATCTTCGAGGTCGAGGATAATTCCATCCGGTTTGTGGATGCCGGCATTTATCATCAGGCTGGGTGTATTGCCGGGAAGGTAAAGGCGCGAAAAGCGGTTTTTGTCGCGGTTAGTACCATATTTATTTTCTTCCAGCATCGGGAAAAGGAACTCTTTTTCGGAACCTGAAAGTTGCCTGGCAGCCGCTTCGACCCTGGCAGCTATAAATGGAGGTAGCGCTCCGGAATCTTCAACCAGTAATTTTACATTTTCGAAACCGTAAAAAGAAATTATGTCATGCAGAAGCTTCCGTATGTCGTTGCCATACATGCTTTCGACTTTACTGATCAGTTCAATCTGAATGCCTCCGGTAGCGGGAAGCTCCATGGTGACATGACAATCCGATCGTATTCCTTTGCCTTTATTGCCAATAAGTGCCACTTTGTCGGTTAAAAACTCCATAATCTGTGAATTATATCTGTTTCTATTTT
Source organism: uncultured Lentimicrobiaceae bacterium (assembly GCA_964583325.1). Lineage (GTDB taxonomy): Bacteria > Bacteroidota > Bacteroidia > Bacteroidales > UBA4417 > UBA4417. The sequence goes on along the minus strand of CAZOXJ010000044.1, from coordinate 20,498 downwards.
TGATTCAATATGTTGTGAATAATTTCACAAACATGCAACAAAGGTACATTGGCCAATGAATTTAGCAAATATTAATCCTTCAAATGTTTAAAATATTTTAGGGTAACCAGTTTGAGGCTGACCAACAGCACGTTAACAGTTCTATAAGATTCAGAGAAGGGTAGGGGAGAGAACTTCCGAAAAGTGAGATAAATGCGAATAATGAAACCAAACTGATCAAGTACAAGTTGATATAATATATAGCAATACAATGAAAAAAGGAAACCATCAGGCTTCCTTTTTTGTATTCACATTAAAAACTTAAAAGAGCAAATCAGCTTACTCAGCAGCAGGTACACTATCTGTTTGAGGAACTGAATCTGGCATTGCTTGTTCTGTTGTTACAGCTGTTGAATCTTCAGTAGCTTCAGTTTTGGTTTCGCCTGATTGGCAAGCTGCAAAAGAAACAAGACCTGCAACAGCAAGTAAGAATAAGAATTTTTTCATAAGTTGTTTGTTTTAGGAGGTTAATTTGAAGCAAAAGTATACAATAATAATCCAAATTGATCACGATTTTTTGGTTTTAATGTTAACTTTTCGCTTTTTTTTGTTAACATGTAGTTAGTTAATAACTATTTGCCTGTTAAACTATATGTTTTGGGCATAGCAAGCAAAGAATTTATATTTGCGGCATGGAATTTGTTCAACTGGAAAAGGCATTTCTAAATGTGGTGCTTTTCTTGAAATTTCAAGTTCATATCGATAATTTAATTCATAACCAACCCAAAATTCAAAAAAATGAAAAAATTAAGTTTCTTGTTTGCAATCCTGATTATGGCATCAATGCCTTTTTTTACATCATGCGGAACCGATGAAGAAGTAGCAACGCCTCCTACCATTATGCTGAATGCCGGTCCCGGTTACACCGCAGCGGATGTTACTGTTCCAGTAAATACTGAACTTAAAGTTGGAGTAATCGCTACGGCCACCAGCGCGAAACTCAGTAACCTTAAAATTACTCAATCTGGTTCAACAACGGCTTTATTGGATACAACTTTTTCGAGTGACAGTTTTAACAAGGATTTTACAATCACAGCTTCTCCTGTTGCCGGTGATATAACCTTAACATTCAGAATATCAGCAGCTGATGGTGAATTTGCCGAAGCATCTTTTAAAATCACAACTACCAGCGTTCCGATTCATACTTATACTGCCATATTGCTTGGTGGTCAGTTAAATCCTAATCTCGGAAGTTTTTATTCAACCGAAGGTAATGAGGTTATGAAATGGGCTGTGGCTAATGCAACTCCTGCCAAAGTTGATTTCGGATTTTACTATGGTGAAGTTAACAAAGCTACCATTTCAGCACCTTCAGACAGTGACATTGTTTTTGTGAAGAATTTTGAAGGCATCGCAAACTGGCTTCCCCGTAATGCTACGAAAATGAAACTGGTCGCAACTACTCTCGATTGGAGCACAATTACTGATGAGTCGGGGATACTCGATAATGCTACTGATTTAACCGAAACCAAAATTACAAACCTTGCTGTTGATAAAGTTGTAGCTTTCGAAACAGCGGCCACATCAACAAACCCGGCAAAAAAAGGTATGTTTAAGGTACTTGAACTTAAAGGTTCAACTATTGGTACCGACAGGGAGATTAAAATCGAAGTGAAGATTCAGAAGTAATCTATAGTTCAACCATATCAAAATAAGAGATGCCCCACGGCATCTCTTATTTTTTTATTTTTGCGGGCTCAAACAGGAGGGGTATTTCAATTTCTGCTGTGTAAGCTGGTTGTTCTTTTGTAAACTTCTACCCTTCGTAACCGATACTATGTTAAATTCTTTACGCAAATTACGCTATTCCGGCAGCCCGCAGATCGTTATGATCCTTCGCCTGCTTATAGTTTTACTGATATTGGTTTTTTCAAGGTTATCGCTTTACTTTCTGCATCCCTCACTTTTTCCAGGTATCACGTCAGCAAAACTCTTTTATTATACTTTTGTTGGTTTACGGTTCGATATCGTAGCCTTACTTTATGCTAATATCTTATATATTTTTTTGTTGAATTTGCCATTCCGTTTCAGGCGAAAAAGGACTTTCAGCATTGTAACTGATATCATTTTTTATGTTTCGAATATCATTCTGCTGATCCCCAATTTTGCCGATTCGGCCTATTATCCGTTTTCGCTGAAACGAATGACAATTGATATTTTCGGGTATATTTCTACCGGCGACGACACAGCCAGCATGATGCCCCAGTTTATCCGCGACTTCTGGTATGTTTTTGCGCTCTGGATAACCAGCATTTTTCTTTTGATATTTATTGCACGACGAATAAAAATCACCGGCAGGTATGTAATGCAGAAACACCCGCAGTATTACCTTGCCCAGACATTTTCGATGATCTTTTTCCTGGCATTAAGCCTGTTGGGCGTTCGTGGCGGGATACAGCTCAAACCTATCGGAATTATGAGTGCGGCTCAATATGCACCCTCTTCAGAAACTGCCATTGTCCTCAATTCAGCATTTACACTAATGCGATCATCGGATCAGCGGGGAATTCAGAAACTCAATTTCTTTACAGATGAAAAAGAAATGACGCGTATTTTTAATATTGAGAAAAATTATGCTCTTGCTGATAGCCTCGGAAATATTCAACCGATGAATAAAAAGAATGTATTTGTAATTATTCTTGAAAGTTTCTCTGTCGAACATATTGGCGCACTCAACCACAAAGAAGGGAATTTAAATTCGGATTTCACTCCTTTCCTCGACAGCCTGGCTGAAAAAAGCATTGTATTCGATGGATTCGCCAACGGGAAACGAAGTATCGAAGGTATTCCGGCCATCCTGGCATCACTTCCAACCTGGATGACAGAGGATTTTATCACTTCACAATACGCAACGGTTAAATTCAACAGCCTCGCAAGTATCCTTAAAGAAGAGGGTTATTCTACCTCTTTTTTCCATGGCGGTAAAAATGGCACCATGGGATTTGATGTTTTCAGTAAATCGGCCGGGTTCGATACTTATTTCGGTAAAAACGAATACCCTGATCAATCTGATTTTGATGGAAGCTGGGGAATATCCGATGAGCCTTACCTTCAATACATTGCCAATACGTTAAACACTATGCCCGAACCTTTTATGGGAGCCGTATTTACCCTTTCGTCGCATCACCCGTATAAAGTTCCGGAGAAACATAAAAACCGTTTTCGTAAAGGTCCGCTCGCAATTCAGGAAACTATTATGTACGCTGACTTTGCTCTCGAACAATTTTTTGCCAGAGCATCGCAAATGCCCTGGTTTAAAAATACAATTTTTGTAATTACCTCCGATCATACTTCCGAAGCGTACCTTCCTTTCTACAAAAACAGGGTCGGTCAGTATGCTATCCCGGTTATTTTCTACGATCCGGATAGTGATACAGCAATGCATCAGAAGAGTATTGTCCAGCAAACTGACATAATGCCTACTGTACTTGATATGTTGAATTACAACAAGCCATTCGTGGCATTTGGCAGTTCTGCTTTACGAAGTGATGAGCCAAGGTTCAGTCTCAGCTACCTGAACGGTAATTATCAGCTGTTAAAAGATGGATATTGCTGGCAGACTGATCACAGCATTTCATCCGTACTTTACAATTTCGAAAATGACAGTTTATTATCAACGGATGTAAGTGCAGCTAAAAAGGATATTGCAAAGGAGATGGATCTTTTATTAAAATCGGTAATTCAGCAATATAATAACCGCATAATCGGAAACAAGCTTACGGTAAAGTAAAATCTATGACTGAAGAGAAGAAAAAGATCGTTTTTATCGTAAATCCCAAAGCGGGTATTACTCCCAAAAGCAAGGTAGTTATTGAATTACTTGCAGGGAATATAATCCCTTCTTCGCGGTTTATACCCGAAGTTATTTTTACTGAACGACCCGGTCATGCAACCGAAATTGCAGCTACAGCTATTGGAAAAGGCGCAGATATAGTAGTTGCTTCCGGCGGCGACGGAACCGTAAATGAGGTAGCATGTGCTCTCGTTGATACCAATATCCCGATGGGGATTCTTCCGGCAGGCTCAGGTAACGGACTTGCCCGTTCCCTCGGAATTTCAATGAGCTATGCCCTTGCCCTGCGCACGATTATCCGCGGTAATACCAAACTTATGGATGTTGCAACAGTGAATGATAAATTGTACACCAGTATTGCCGGAATTGGTTTCGATGCATTTGTTGCACAGAAATTTGCCGACTCCTCGATAAGGGGTATGATTTCGTACATGCAGATTATTCTGAACGAATTCAGTGGTTACAAGCCGGTAACCTATAATCTTACAATTGATGGTGAGAGTTATGAAAAACAGGCTCTTATGATTGTTTTTGCCAACAGTAACCAGTTTGGTTTTAATACAAAGATTGCACCTGATGCAAAAGTTGATGACGGTTATCTCGATATTTGTGTAGTAAAGAAAATGCCGGTTACACAACTCTTGAATGTAGGATATCATACCATGCGGGGAACGCTTGGAAATACTGGTTTTGCTGAGTATTTCCGCGGAAAAGAGATTAGCATCAGCAATATTCATAATCCTTTGATGAATATCGACGGTGAACCGAAAATCATGAATTCTCCTGTTTCAATCAGTATAAAACCTTTGTGTTTGCGTGTTATTGTTCCCTAATATTTAACAATAATTTGCAGTTATCAGATTTTTTCAGGCCTGATTTAGTTATTAACTTTGCAACATCCTGATATAAATCCTAACCCCAAACCCCTAACCCCTTGAAAAAAGATAAACCAACCGGAATTGTTTACTCAACCAATCCGGATTATAAATACCAGATGAGTGGTGAACCGGAACCGGTTACTCTGCCTCCACAACAGCAAAATCTAAGGGTAATGCTCGATAAAAAGCAGCGTGGCGGCAAACAGGTTACCCTGATAACGGGCTTTGCAGGCAGTCAGACTGACCTTGAAGAACTTGGCCGTATGTTGAAAAGTAAATGCGGAGTTGGAGGATCAGCCAAGGACAAAGAGATTATTATTCAGGGAGATTTCAGGACTAAAGTATTGGAATTACTCACAAAAGCAGGATATAAAGCAAAATTGGCAGGTGGGTAAACGATGATTACAAAAGAACTTTTTTTAATCAAACTATCAGTTATAAAATAAAAAAACATGTTCGGATCAATTGCCACACTCATAGAAAAATGGTTGACTCACCTGGGATTTTCACCAGAAGCCGCAGTAAAAACAGCGGGTATTTCCGATTTTCTCCTCGTGCTGCTACTAGGTGTGGTCATCTATTACATTTCCAAAATCATCATAGTACGCGTTATAAAACGGATTGCAATTAAAACCGTAAGTGCCTGGGATGATGCATTTCTTGAGCACCGTGTTTTTCAGCGAATGGCGTTTCTGATTCCAGGCATCCTTGTGTACCAGTCAATCCCGGTAACACTCGACGAATTTCCCGGATTTATTTCAGCAGCTTTAAAACTGACCAATTTATATATAATCGTTATCTTTTTACTGATCATCAATTCTTTTCTGAATTCGCTTTACACCCTGTTCCAGAAGAGTGAATTTGCACTGTATCATCCTGTTAAAGGTTACATTCAGATCGGTAAAATAATAGTATTCATTATTGTTTTCCTATTGATAATCTCTTTGCTGTTCAATCAGTCGCCATTATACATGCTCACAGGTTTAGGTGCCTTTTCAGCTGTATTGTTGTTGATTTTTAAAGATCCTATACTCGGATTCGTAGGCGGAATTCAACTTTCGGCCAACGATATGGTGAGGCAGGGCGATTGGATAAGTATGCCCAAATATGGCGCTGACGGCACAGTACTCGAAATATCACTTACTACGGTAAAAGTTCAGAATTTTGATAATACAATCTCTACCCTACCAACATATTCGCTGGTTTCTGATTCATTTCAGAATTACCGCGGCATGAAAGAGGCTGGCGTCAGGCGAATGAAACGTTCGATCAGTATTGATATGTCGAGTGTGAAATTCTGTACACAGGAAATGCTCGAAAAATTCAGAAAAATTGATATTCTTACAGAATATATTGATCGTACCGAAGCTGAACTGGAGAACTATAACAAGGAAAATAATATTGATAATTCGGTTTTTGTAAACGGCCGCCGCCAAACTAATATCGGTGTTTTCAGGGCTTATCTCGAAGAGTACCTGGCTCATCATCCGCTCGTTGATAATACCAGCGACTTACTCGTCAGGCAATTACAATCCAATTCTTCGGGTATCCCTATCGAAATTTATGCATTTACACTCGAAACCGGGTTTGTGCGCTACGAAAAAGTTCAGTCCGATATTTTCGACCATATTCTGGCCATCGTTCCTGAATTTGATTTGCGCGTATTCCAAAGTCCGACAGGGGAGGACCTCAGGCAGAGCAACTCAGTATATTTCGAAAGGAATGATAACCCGGTTTAATAACAAGGACCAAATACCAAGGATCAAATCCCAAGATCCAAATCCCAAGTCCCAAATATCAAGGACCAAATATATATTGCCAAATTCCAAACCCCAACCCCAAAATCCTAACCACCAAACCCTAACCCCCACCTGTTTTTCAAATATTCGAACCAGGTAACATTCATCAGTAACATCAATAATCCG
>CAZOXJ010000044.1:0-13763 GCA_964583325.1 uncultured Lentimicrobiaceae bacterium | reverse complement strand
CCTGTTTTTCAAATATTCGAACCAGGTAACATTCATCAGTAACATCAATAATCCGTAAACCATATCCTCTACGGGTATGGTTCCAACCCTTATACCCAGGTTTTGAGTATTGTCGTAATACACCACTTCTTCAGGAATAAAAGATCCTGTTAGTAATCCGTTTACAATAAAAAACGGGATAAGTGTTACAAAATACATCATGTAAAAACGCCCCATATAGGGAGCTTTCACTACGAAACGGTGAAATAATAAAAAGCCGCCGGTCGAGATGAACGTTACCGAAGTATAAAGTCTGTCGGTATTGAAAACCCCGGTTACCAGTAAAAATAGTGCAAGAGCAAGAGTGAGAGCATTGGCATATTTACCGAAGTAATCCTTCTTAATCAGGTAATTAAGCGAATGATACGTGAACAGGCAGGCATAAGGAATTGCTATAAAGAAACCCCATTCCTCCACTGGCAGATTACCGATGTAATAACCAAGCAGATACCTTGGGTTAAACCCCCATACAGCAAGGTCTGTTTTGAGCATATCCCACGGAATAAACACCAGCATGGTAAGCAACATTGCCGGAAACAGGAATTTCCACTGTTTCTGGAACTGAAGCCTTTTATCGAAACCCGCAAGAAAAGGAATGCTTATTGCCCCGAGGTTAATAAAGACATACAACCAGTTTTCCATGTACTATTTCTAAAGCCGAATAGCTGATTATTTAGAACTTTTTCCTTTAGCGTAAACTTCTTTATAGTATTTAATGGGTGCAATCAGGAAACCGTAATTGTATTCAGCATGAGGATTATGATGTTCTTTATGGGCTTTAACGGTTGCTCTCAGATACCGGTTTGAGAAATTTTTAAAAACAGGAATCCTCTGGTGCACATATACGTCGTGAAACATAAAATAGGCAGCGCCGTAAAGCATAATTCCGATACCTATACTCAACAGGTAGCTGTTTGGATTTACCACGCCAAAATAAATAAGCAATATGCTCGGGGTGGCAAAAATAACGGCAAATACATCGTTCCATTCAATCTTGCGGCCATCGCGTATATGGTGGTCCTTATGAAAAGCCCACATAAAGCCATGCATTACGTATTTATGTGTAAACCAGGCCATAAATTCCATGAAGAAAAAGGCCAGAACTACTAACAGGATATTTACTATCGTTTCCATTTTGTTGATTTTTCTTTTTGATCTTTTCAGTTAAAACAATTTTTCAGGCAAACAGTTCAGGGAATCGTTCTGCCATTTTCTCCATAATGATCCTGAACCAAACGGTATAATTTTCAGGCGACGATCGCATGTCTTCCATCAATATGTTAAGTTTAACCCATTTGAAATCGTTTGCTTCTTCAGGATTAATATCCGGCTCTCCGTCAAACGTGCCGAAGAAAACATGGTCGAATTCATGCTCGATTAGCCCATTGTCGAAGTGAGCCTTGTAAATAAAATCAAACGATTTAATGAGTGGGGTAGTAAATCCCATTTCTTCCTGCAGACGGCGGGTAGCGGCTTCGAGGCTGTCTTCGCCCGGCCTGGGATGGCTGCAACAGGTGTTACTCCATAATCCGGGAGTGTGATATTTGCTGAATGCCCGCTGCTGAAGCAATATTTCTCCATCATTATTAAATACGAGTACCGAAAGAGCTCTATGCAATTCACCTTTCAGATGAGCCTTAAGCTTTTCCATCTGTCCGACAGGAGTATCGTTAGTATCAACAAGAATTACGTTTTCCATTACAATTATTTTGGTTTAAATTTTACAAGAAGCTGGTTTACAGTTGTTTTTTCAGTGGCTTCTAAATTAGCGTGAGATAGCATAAAACTGCAAATCCGTTGATAAAGATACGCATTTGGGTGATTAGCCGGAACACTTGATAATGTATTAATAATTAAAGTCTTATCACTTTTAATATCAGATGTATACCCTAAAAATCCAGGTGCATTTACCTGGGTTGCCAACCTCAGAAACCGGATTTCGGCATCCAGAGGTTTCATTCCTGCAGCTTTATCCAGTTCCCCTTTTCCCCGGTTGAAAAACTCCAGTTTTTTTCGTACTCCGTCAGCTGATCCGGCAGCTGCAGCGGACGCAGCCCCCCTGTATGCAAGCATAACCGGATTTTTTGAAAGGTCAGCATTTTCAAGTGTTTTATAAAGTTTTAACGCACCAGCGCCTGACTTATCCATCGCAAAATACTGCTCACGGGCATCTTCTACCGAAACCTTTTGAGCATTTAAATTCTGAATGCCTGCAACAAGGATAAAAAAAACAAATACGATATACCTGAACCGACTCATATCCTGTTTGTTAGGTTTCGAAAATAAGCATTCAGCAAGAGCATATATTTCCTTCCATCTGTAACCCTTATACGTTCATTTAAAAGTTTATCCGCTTTTACCCGACGTATTTTTAGTAATAATTCGTGAAAATAGACATACGCTACATATACCCCAAACCGGGCTCCATCGGGTAGTTTCCTGATTCCGGCAAGTCCGTCGGCAAAATCCTTCTCTATATCTTCCTCAATTGCGGCTTTGGTTGCATCATTCCAGTTATTAAGGTCAATACCAGGGAAATAGCTTCTTCCAAGGTCCTTAAAATCTGCTTTCAGATCGCGCAGGAAATTTATTTTCTGAAATGCTGAACCCAGCCTCATAGCCGAAGGTTTCAGGTCAGCATATTTTTGCTGGTCGCTTTCGCAGAAAACCCGAAGGCACATCAGCCCGACAACTTCAGCCGATCCAAGAATGTACTGTTCATATTTCTGCTGATCATATTCAATTTTTTCAAGATCCATTTCCATACTTTTCAGAAAGAGATCAATCAGTTCCTTTTCAATAAAATACTTATTTACAACATATTGGAAATTGTTCAGAATCGGATTCAGACTAATTTTTTCTTCAATCGCGGTGTATGTGTCTTCTGTAAAACGTTGCAGCAGTTTCTTCTTATCAAACCCATGAAATGAATCCACAATTTCATCCGCAAAACGAACAAAACCATAAATCCCATATATAGGATCATGAAACCGCTTACTGAAAAAGCGAATCCCGAGCGAAAAGGAAGTGCTGTACATAACAGTTGTCATCTTGCTCGACTTACGCGATATCATATCAAAAAGTTCTTTCATAACCGGATTGCGAATTGCTGAATTTTAAGAAGTTAATTTCCTGATATTGATTCTTTTAAAATTAATCGGGCAGCCATTTCACCCGATATGAGTGCCGGTGGTACACCTGGCCCGGGAGCGGTAAGCTGACCGGCATAAAACAGGTTTTTTACTTTTTTGCTTCTCATTTTAGGTTTCAGAAAAGCAGTCTGCAACAGGGTGTTCGCTAAACCATAAGCGTTTCCTTTAAATGCATTGTAATCACTTTCGAAATCAGCATGTGCATAACTTCTTTTGAACACAATATTTTTGCTTATATCCTGACCGGTAAGATGTTTGAACCGCTCAAGAATAATCTGGAAGTACTTTTCACGGGTAGCTTCTGTATCATCCAGTCCGGGAGCAACAGGTATCAGTACAAATAAATTTTCCATTCCTTCGGGAGCAACCGAAGAATCAGTTTTTGACGTACAGCTAAAATATAGCGAAGGATTTTCTGGCCAGCCCGGGTTTTCGTAAATAGCTTCCGAATGTTTTGCAAGGTCCTGATCAAAAAACAAGGTATGATGCTCCATGCCTTCAAGTTTCTTGTCTATACCAAGGAAAAATATAAGCGATGAAGGGGATAACACCCTCGAATCCCAGTATTTTTCCGAATAGGACTTGTACTCGTCGGGTAGCAAATTCTGCTCAACATGCTCGTAATCGGCTGTTGCTAGTATATACGGGGCTTCAAAGCGTTCGCCGGCAGCTATAACAGCGGATATTTTCCCTTGCTTTACCTCAAGCTTTTCAACCGGGCTGTTATAAATAAATTTCACCCCAAGTGAAGAAGCTAATTCCACCATCCCCTCCACAACGCTGTACATTCCTCCTACAGGGTACCATGTTCCGAGTTTAATATCGCCGTAATTCATTAAGCTATATAATGCTGGAGTGTTTTTAGCCGTTCCGCCCAGGAATAGAATCGGAAACTCCAGCATTTGCCTGAGACGGGGGCTTTTAAAATATTGTTTCAGGTGTTTTTCAAATGAACTGAACATATCTAGTCTGAAAACAGATGCAAGCATTTCGGGCTGAGCAAATTCGAACATCGAAAGTCCTGGTTTGTAAACAAATTTGCTCATTGCAACCTTGTACTTATATTCGGCTTCCACCAGGAATTTACTGAGTGCAGCTCCGGCACCGGCTTCTTCTTTCTCGAAAATTTCAATCACATCTTTGAATGTGGCCGGAACATCTACAATATCACCTTTTCCGAAATAAAAGCGATACGAAGGATCAAGGCGCTCCAACTGGTAAAAATCCTCCACCTTTTTGTTAAACAATGCAAAGAATTTTTCGAAAACATCAGGCATCCAATACCAGCTTGGACCCATATCAAAAGTAAAACCGTTCTCGGCAAATTTTCGGGCCCGGCCTCCCGGAGTGCTGTTTTTTTCAAGCACAGTTACATCAAATCCGTCTTTTGCCAGCACGGATGCCGCTGCCAAACCAGAAAAACCTGCCCCGATAACAATAACTTTTTCTTTTTTCATAAATTCAGTGAATGCTTTCTTTTTATCAAACGCTTAAAAGAAGTATTTGTTTAACGAATATCATGAATTAATTAAACAATTTAATAATTTTAACTTCTGTTAACTTAATCATTCAGATACAAATATAATGCATATCTTTGCAAGCGCTAATCAATGAATTCTGAGGGTGCAGGAATTCACATTGGGAATCAGACAAAAAAAACGTGGAAAAGTTTTTTATTTGAAGTAAAAGTAGTAATTTTGCAGCCCTAAAAACGGATAATAAGCAATTTAACGTTACACAGATATGTATTTAACGCCTGAAATCAAAAAAGATCTATTTAAAGATAACGGTCAGTCTGATGCTGATACCGGATCTGCTGAAGGCCAGATAGCGCTCTTCACCTTCCGTATCAAACACCTAACCGGGCACCTGAAAGAGAACAAAAAAGACTTAGCAACACAGCGCTCACTGGTTCGTTTAGTTGGTAAACGCCGCAAAATGCTTGATTATCTGAAGAAAAAAGAAATCGAACGTTACCGCGCTATTATTGCTAAGCTGGGGCTCCGCAAATAATAAGACTCACATTATCTTATAAAGAAAGGCAATCTTCAAATTGCCTTTTTTTGTATTGATACAAACTGCGAACATATAAACCAAAATTCAAAGCCCAGGTTCCTAATCCCGAGGAAAAACTATATCGGCAACTTACAATGATATGTGAATCACCGACTTGGAATTTGGAACTTGGAATTTGGGACTTGGAATTTTAAAATCAGGCCGATCCGTGGTGCTCAATTCAACCTGATACAAAAAGCAAAACAAAAGCACTGGTTGTTACACAAAAAGAAAAAAAAGAGGTAAATTATGGAAGGAATTGTTAAAACCTTCGACATTGGCGACGGACGCATGATTTCGATCGAAACAGGCAAACTTGCCAAACAAGCTGATGGAGCTTGTGTTGTAAAAATGGGAAACACCATGCTGCTCGCTACGGTTGTAGCAGCAAAGGATGCTAAGGAAAATGTGGATTTTATGCCACTTTCTGTTGAGTATCGTGAAAAATATGCTGCCTCAGGCAGATTCCCGGGTGGTTTCTTTAAGAGAGAAGCCCGCCCATCTGATAGCGAAATATTGATCTCCAGGTTAATCGACCGCGCTTTGCGCCCGCTTTTCCCTGACAACTACCACGCTGAAGTACAGGTAATTGTTACTCTTATTTCATCTGACGACGATATCCTGCCCGATGCTCTGGCTTGCCTGGCTGCATCAAGTGCTCTCGCCGTATCGGATATCCCTTTCAATGGCCCGGTTAGCGAAGTTCGGGTAGCACGCATAAATGGCGAATTTGTTGTTAATCCTGCATACAGTCTTATCGAATCAGCTGATATTGACATATTGGTAGCCGCTACAGCCGACAATATTATGATGGTCGAAGGCGAAATGAAAGAAGTTTCGGAGCAATCGATGGTTGATGCTCTGGTTTTTGCTCATAAACACCTAAAACTGGCTTGTCAGGCTCAGCTTGATCTGGCTGAACTTGTCGAGAAATCAAAAACCAAACGCGAATACTGCCACGAGAAAAATAATGAAGAACTGAAAGCTTCAATTGCTGAATTTTGTTACGACAAAATATACGCGGTTGCTATGTCAGGTTCTGGTAAGAAAGAACGTACCGAGGCATTTTCTGCTATCAAGCAGGAATTTATTGCAACTCTTGAAGAAAGTTTTGCTTCCGAAAATGGCCCGCTTATCGGTCGTTACTATCACGATGTTGAGAAAAAAGCAATGCGCAATATGATTCTCAACGACAAACGCAGGCTCGACGGACGTAAGCTCGATGAGATCAGGCCAATATGGAGCGAAGTTGATTATCTGCCAACTGCTCATGGTTCTGCAATTTTTACACGTGGCGAAACTCAATCGCTTACCAGTGTAACTTTGGGATCAAAACTGGATACACAGGATATTGATGGCGTTGTAATTCAAGGTGAACAGGATTTCCTTCTGCATTACAATTTCCCTCCTTTTTCAACGGGTGAAGTAAAACGAATAATGGGTGTAGGCCGCCGCGAAATCGGTCATGGAAACCTTGCCTTACGTGCACTTAAACCAATGATGCCAGGTAAAGATATCAATCCTTATACAGTTCGTATTGTTAGCGATATCCTCGAATCGAATGGTTCTTCATCAATGGCTACAGTTTGCGCCGGTACACTTGCGCTGCTTGATGCCGGAGTGAAACTTAAAAAACCAGTTGCAGGTATCGCAATGGGACTTATTACTGAAGGAGAAAAATACTCGGTTTTGAGTGACATTCTTGGTGATGAAGATCACCTGGGCGACATGGACTTTAAAGTAACAGGAACCCGCGATGGTATTACCGCTTGCCAGATGGATATTAAAGTTGACGGACTTTCGGCTGAAATCATGGCTAAGGCTATGGAACAGGCCAGGTTGGGTCGCCTGCATATTCTTGGCGAAATGGCTAAAACCATTACCGAACCACGCGAAGATTACAAGCCTCATGTACCACGTATCGTTAAAATAACTATTCCCCGCGAATTTATCGGAGCAGTTATCGGTCCAGGTGGAAAAATCATTCAGGAAATGCAGCGCGAAACAGGCACTACTATAGTAATTGAAGAAGTAGGTGAGTTTGGAATTATTGATGTTGTTTCGAGCAATAAAGCTTCGATTGACGCTGTTAAGGAAAAAATTAAGCGTATCGTTTCTGTTCCTGAAGTAGGCGAAGTATATAACGGAACCGTAAAAACAATTACAGCTTTCGGTGCATTTGTCGAAATCCTACCAGGAAAAGACGGACTGCTTCATATTTCCGAGATTGAATGGAGCCGCCTGAAAGATGTTGAAAGTGTCCTTAAAGTTGGTGACAAAATTGATGTAAAACTAATTGAAGTTGATCCTAAAACGGGAAAACTGAAACTTTCGCGTAAAGTTTTACTGCCCCGCCCGGAAAATACTGACGGAACAAAATAAGTTTCTGAAACCATTCACCTTCCCTCAATTTTGCAGGGAAGGTGTTTTTTTTAGGAAATATGAAACCCGTATTCAATTAATTGCGTATTACAGAACGCCAACACAAATTTATACTATGAGGCAACTCAAAATAACAAAACAAGTAACTAACCGCGAAACCGCTTCGCTGGATAAATACCTTCAGGAAATAGGTAAGGTTGAACTGATAACTGCAGAAGAGGAAGTCCAACTGGCTCAGCGAATTAAACAAGGTGACCGAGCAGCTCTCGAAAAACTGACAAAAGCAAATCTTCGCTTTGTAGTATCTGTTTCAAAACAGTACCAAAACCAGGGACTCAGCCTGCCTGACCTTATCAACGAAGGAAACCTCGGACTTATCAAAGCAGCCCAGCGTTTCGACGAAACCCGCGGATTCAAGTTTATTTCTTACGCAGTATGGTGGATCCGGCAGTCAATTCTGCAGGCTTTGGCCGAACAATCACGTATTGTCAGGCTTCCGCTAAACAAAATCGGAGCAATAAACAAAATTAATAAAGCTTACGCCAAACTTGAACAGGAATATGAACGTGAGCCTAACAGCGATGAAATTGCAACATTACTCGAGATCAGCGAGAATGAAGTAAAAGAATCGATGCGCAACAGTGGCCGCCATGTTTCAATGGATGCTCCACTCATTCAGGACGAAGACAACACAATGTACGATGTTCTTCGAAGCGATGACGGACCAACTCCCGAAACCGGTCTGCTTTACGAATCGCTTCGCAAAGAAATTGATCGCGCTATTTCTACATTAACACCTCGTGAAGCCGATGTTATCAAACTTTATTTCGGCCTCAACGGAAGTCATCCTTATACCCTCGAAGAAATCGGCGAGAAATTTGATCTCACCCGCGAGCGTGTAAGACAGATTAAAGAGAAGGCTATTCGCAGACTTAAACACACTGCGCGCAGCAAAATACTGAAAACCTACCTGGGTTAAACAAAAAAAAGAGCGGATGTGTGTCTGCTCTTTTTTTTTTTGAATAGGTTTTTTCTCTACTTTTAATCATTCAACCTTCAAGCATTAAACAAAACCGAATTTATGCCAATAATCGCCCCTTCAATTTTGTCTGCCGATTTCCTGCACCTGGGAAAAGATATTGAAATGATTAATAACAGCAAAGCCCAATGGATACATATTGATGTTATGGATGGAGTTTTTGTGCCGAATATTTCATTTGGAATTCCAATTTTAAAGGCTGTAAGGAAAGCGACGACGAAAATTCTGGATGTTCATCTGATGATTGTGCAACCGGAAAGGTATTTTGAAGCTTTCCGCGATGCAGGTGCTGATATTCTTACTTTTCATCACGAAGCATCGGTTCACCTCCATCGTTCAGTTGCACAGGTGAAAGAATTAGGAATGAAAGCGGGTGTTGTCCTAAACCCTCATACCCCTGTTAATGTTTTATCCGAAATATTGCCGGAGTTGGATCTTGTTTTAATAATGTCAGTAAATCCGGGTTTCGGCGGACAAAAATTTATTGAGAACACCTATCAAAAAATCAAAACGTTAAAACAAATGATTCTGGCTTGTGGAAAAAACATTCTGATAGAAGTAGATGGTGGTGTTGATCTCAATAATGCATCAAAACTAGTTCAATCAGGTGCTGATATTCTTGTTGCAGGAAATACCGTGTTTTCGTCAACTCACCCTAAGGAAACTATTGCAAATCTTATTGAAGCTTAATCAGTAAAGTACTAAATTTCAGATAAAGTACTAACCCTGCTTCCCGATAATCAGCTTACTGATTCAAACTCTATTTCCTGTTTTCGATTTATCCCATTGCCGAATTACCTTCGGTGATAACGCATCGCTAAGTTGTCGATTTATAACCTGTCAACTATTCAAATTGTCAAATTATCAAATTATCACATTGTCAAATTGCCGAATTGCCGAATTATCAAATTGCCGAATTGCCGAATAGCCGAATTATCAAATTGCCGAATTATCAAAAAGTAGAATTGTCAAATAAATGCGTGTTTTACTTAAATTTTAAAATATAAGTTGAATTCTTATTTTATGGCATATATTTGCATATAACAAAAATTACCTAAGCATTATGAGCACAGTTTTTACCGGATTAAGCCCCGAAAGAGTATGGCATTATTTTGCCGAAATATGCAAAGTTCCACGTCCATCAAAACAAGAAAAACGAATTACCGATTATATTGTGAGTATAGCCCGAAACCTTCGTCTCGAGCATGAACTTGATGAAATCGGAAATATCTTAATCCGTAAACCCGCCACAGCCGGTTACGGGAATTACCCTGTAGTTATTTTGCAAAGCCATATTGACATGGTTTGCGAAAAGAATAGTGATACTTATCACGACTTCGACAACGATCCTATTGTTCCTCGAATTGAAGGTGAATGGGTAAAAGCTACTGGTACAACACTTGGCGCTGATGACGGAATAGGGATAGCTGCGCAACTTGCCATTCTCGAAGCCGTTGATATTGAACATGGCCCTCTCGAAATGCTCTTTACTGTGGATGAAGAAACTGGCCTTACCGGAGCCAAAGGGCTCAAACCTGGGTTTCTGAAAGGTAGGATTCTACTTAACCTTGATTCGGAAGATGAAGGCGAACTGTTTATCGGCTGTGCCGGTGGTCAGGATACAAAGGTATTCATGAGTTACTCTCGCGTTGCAGTTAATTATGATTTTGCCGGTTATCAGATCAAAGTTTCCGGTTTACAGGGAGGGCATTCCGGTGATGATATAAATAAAGGTAGAGGAAATGCTGTTAAAATAATCAACAGACTCCTTTGGACAGCAAGTCACCAGTACGAAGTAAGGATTTCGGAAATTAACGGTGGCAACCTTCGTAATGCAATCGCCCGTGAAGCTTTTGCCAATGTTATCGTTCCAAACCGTTTCAATGCCGATTTTATTCAATATGTGAAAACATTTAACTCAATTTTAAAAGACGAGTATAAAACAACAGAACCAGGTTTGCTGGTTAGTTTTGCACCAATCGAGTTGCCTTCATACCTTATTGATTTGTCAACCCAGGAGCGTTTACTCAATGCTCTTTATGCTTGTCCGCATGGTGTTATTGCGATGTCAGCTGATGTTCCCAACTTCGTTGAGACCTCAACTAATCTTGCGTCGGTAAAAATGAATGATAAAGTTATCGAAATTGGAACCAGTCAAAGAAGTTCATCGGAACATGGTAAGAAAGATGTATTAAATATGGTCGAAAGTGTATTCCGGCTGGCAGGAGCTAAAATTACTCATGACGACGGATATCCTGGTTGGACTCCTAATCCGAAATCACCGGTTCTGGATGTTACACGCAACGCATACGTAAAACTCTTTAATCAGGAACCAAAAGTTCTGGCTATTCATGCCGGACTGGAATGCGGTCTCATTGGCGAGCAATATCCCGGAATTGATATGATTTCGTATGGACCTACAATAAAAGGGGCGCATTCACCTGACGAAAGGCTTCAGATTGATACAGTACAAAGATTCTGGGACCTTACCCTTGAAGTGCTTAAGAACATTCCTCACTAAGTCAGACTAATCTTTCCCAGTCCTGAAAACTAAAAAGCTGTCAGAAATGACAGCTTTTTGGTTTTCATCTTTTTTTTTATTCCTATATATATAAGGAATAAAAAAAACTTTTCATTTTGAAAGTATCTCCTACATCCCGACACTAAATCCAATTCTTATCACTGGGTTTATATAAGGAGAATCAGGTGTATCATTCAAATTCCAAAGTAAAAGGAAATACATTGCCGAATTTTGGCCAATCTGCTGATTATAGCCACCACCTACAAAAAAACTATTATACTGTTGCATATATTCGGGATTCCCTGATACCTTAGTATTATAATATAAGGTTTCATATTCTACATGTGCAAATACATTCTGAAAAATGGAGTACCTGGCAAATATGCTTCCTCCCCAAACATTTGTAGAAAGGTCGTTTGAAGGACCATAATAGTCATTGTATTTGTAGTATTTGTAAGTTGGACTTACTCCTAATGAAAATTTTGGAGTAACCTTATAGCCCACCAAGGGGGAAAGTTCTATTAATGTCACCGATCCGAATTGCAATCCGAAGCCTCCACCAAAGAATAATCGGGATGTGAAATTTCCTTTTTGCCGGTTATCGTCAGTATTAATCTGAGCTTTTGATGAATTAGTTATTAATAATATTAATATTGAAAAGAACAATACATATAGCAAAGTAGGGAAGGAAGCTCTGTTTTTCATGATTTTGAATTATAAATAGGATGTGTAAAGTAACAAAAATTTATTGAATCGGTATAAATCAGAATTATAAATAATATTTATATTGCTATTATTCAGTGTATTAAGAATTATTTATGAATTATTTTCATTAAGGTGTTGCAGATGTTAAAATGATTTCTACCTTTGCACCCTCCTAACCGAGTACGTTCATTGAAAATTTAAAAACGGAAATATGTAATTTATTACAAATTATTTCTAGCATCAATCTGATAATAAACAATTTAAATCATTTTTGAATTTTTATTCAGGTTTTATTAGAGTGCTATAATAAATGTATTATCTTTGCAAACCCGTTTTTAGGGCAACAAATTATCTTAATAAAATTGTTAAAAAAAAATTAAGAAATAGTTGCAGGAGTAAAAAAAGGTTTTACCTTTGCACTCCCAATCACAACAAGAATATGCAAGTTTAGAATTTGCGAAAGGTGGTTGGAAAGATTACCTGGAAAAGATGAGCTGTAAAAGGCTAGTAATAGGATACAAAGTTCTTTGAAAGACTGAAGTCAAAACATAAAGCAGCGAATATCCCCTGTTCAAATTTATTTGACAGAGAAGAACCAATCTGAGACATTTAAGATCAACTTACTATGGAGAGTTTGATCCTGGCTCAGGATGAACGCTAGCGGCAGGCTTAATACATGCAAGTCGTACGGGATCCGAGGTAGCAATACTTTGGTGAGAGTGGCGCACGGGTGCGTAACACGTATGCAACCTACCTATAACCGGGACACAACCCACCGAAAGGTGAGCTAATATCCCATAACACTGCGAGATGGCATCATTTTGCAGTTAAAACTCCGGTGGTTATAGATGGGCATGCGCGACATTAGCTAGTTGGTGAGGTAACGGCCCACCAAGGCTACGATGTCTAGGGGTTCTGAGAGGATTATCCCCCACACTGGTACTGAGACACGGACCAGACTCCTACGGGAGGCAGCAGTAAGGAATATTGGTCAATGGGCGCAAGCCTGAACCAGCCATGCCGCGTGAAGGATGACGGCCCTATGGGTTGTAAACTTCTTTTGTACGGGAAAAAACCACCGGTCGTGTATCGGTGCTGATGGTACCGTAAGAATAAGCATCGGCTAACTCCGTGCCAGCAGCCGCGGTAATACGGAGGATGCAAGCGTTATCCGGATTCATTGGGTTTAAAGGGTGCGCAGGCGGAATGATAAGTCAGTGGTGAAAGCCTACAGCTTAACTGTAGAACTGCCATTGATACTGTCATTCTTGAGTATTGTTGAGGTAGGCGGAATGTGTCATGTAGCGGTGAAATGCTTAGATATGACACAGAACACCGATCGCGAAGGCAGCTTACCAAGCAATAACTGACGCTCATGCACGAAAGCGTGGGGATCAAACAGGATTAGATACCCTGGTAGTCCACGCCGTAAACGATGATCACTCGATGTTGGCGATACACAGTCAGCGTCTTAGGGAAACTATTAAGTGATCCACCTGGGGAGTACGGTCGCAAGATTGAAACTCAAAGGAATTGACGGGGGCCCGCACAAGCGGAGGAGCATGTGGTTTAATTCGATGATACGCGAGGAACCTTACCTGGGCTCGAACGTGGAATGACAGTCGCGGAAACGTGATCTTCTTCGGACATTCTACGAGGTGCTGCATGGTTGTCGTCAGCTCGTGCCGTGAGGTGTCGGGTTAAGTCCCATAACGAGCGCAACCCCTATCATTAGTTGCCATCAGGTAATGCTGGGAACTCTAAAGAAACTGCCTACGCAAGTAGTGAGGAAGGTGGGGATGACGTCAAGTCAGCACGGCCCTTACGTCTGGGGCTACACACGTGCTACAATGGTCGGTACAAAAGGTCG
>CAZOXJ010000043.1:21356-23791 GCA_964583325.1 uncultured Lentimicrobiaceae bacterium | reverse complement strand
TTTTTCAGAATCGTATTCCAATTTTTATAGGTATAAAAAATGCTTGTTGTGTAAAGAGCATCCCTGATTTCAGGAACATGTTCAGTTTTTCTGAAAGCTTATAATCAATGCCGGCAGTAAATTCGCCCAAGGCTGTCCCGGTGCCTCCTTCGTATTGGTTCCAGATATGGTCGTAACCGACTTTAATATTCAGCAGTGGGGTTAGTTTTGATTTCAGGGGTAAATATTCGATGTCGCCGAAAACAGTAATTCCATTTATACCTTCGAAATTCTGATATCCGATGCCTGCTCCGGCAAAGAAACGATTTTCGAACAGCGAAATGCCATTTACCATGTTTAAATCGATACCATCCTGCTCTTTATTAAGATAATCGCCTTTCCAGTCCGAATCAGGACCCATGTCATACTGCACTGTGGTATACCGGAAATTCATAAACCCAGCTTCCATTTTCCTGGCATATCTAACCTGCGAATACGATTCGACCGAGATAAATGTCAACACTAAAATAAACGCAAATATTTTCCTCATATTCTGGTTTTGTAATTAACACGTGGAAACCAGGATACTGTTATTTGCATCCATTTCCCGAAATAGTAATATTTTCCCCATCCTTTTGTACCTGTAGCTCAAGCGTTTGCTTCAACACTTCGAGCACCGACTCCAGCGATTGATCGTTAAATGAAGCCGTTACCCGGCATCCGGCTAACTGATCGTCCTTTAAAATAACCGATGTTTGGTAAACACTGCGGAGTGTTTTAACTACCTGTGCTAACGATTCGTTATCGAATACCAGCACACGCGTTTTCCATGCCATATAATTGGGATCGGTATTGGTCTCTTTTCGTATAAACTTTTGATCGGCAATAAGTTCAGCTTTTTCGCCTGGTAAAAGAAGTACGTTTTCAGCTGGTTTCTCTGTATAATAAACGGATACTTTCCCACTGGTAAGCACTACTTCCATATTGCCTTCGGAGGAACTTGTATTTACATTGAATTCGGTTCCCAGCACTTCCACTCTTGCATCGCCCGAAGCCACAATAAAAGGTTTTGATCCATCATGTGTAACTTTAAAATAGGCTTCGCCTTTGAGTTTTACATTCCGGGTTTTGGAGGTAAACTTTTCAGGGTAAGTAAGCTGCGAGCCTGCATGAAGCGAAACCACCGATCCGTCAGGCAAAAGCTGTTCAATGTTTTCAGCCTGGGCGGT
Organism: uncultured Lentimicrobiaceae bacterium; assembly: GCA_964583325.1. Classification (GTDB taxonomy): domain Bacteria; phylum Bacteroidota; class Bacteroidia; order Bacteroidales; family UBA4417; genus UBA4417. Next base: position 22,583 of record CAZOXJ010000043.1, on the reverse strand, counting down.
AACAACAATTTCTGATGGTTTCGAAAAATAAAAGTAAAGCAGGAATGTGGAAACCAGGATTATAGCAACTGCCGCAACCCGCTGTAAAGTGAAGAAAGAAGTACGACGTTTATGGTTTTCCGTGTTAAGCGAAACTACTTTTGGTGGTTCGCTTGTTTCAGGCAGTGAGTTTATTTTTGATTGTATTTCGCTCCATTCTTTATCCATATCAATGGACTGAGAAACCTTTTGTTTTTCGATCAGCAACCATGTTTTATGGTATTCCCTGAAAAACTCTTCATTCACCGGGCTGGCAGCAAGCCAATCGGATAACAGGCGCAACTCTTCCTCACCTGTTTCGCCGGCGAAGTACCTCGTGATGAGGTCGGTATAATATGTAGTGTTATCGTTCATTTGCTTTTCGTATAAATAGTACACTCCAAATTGATTTTACCCTGACCGGGCTTATCAGTTTTTTATTAGAGTCTGTTTAAAATTAATGATTTTGACTTACAGACAAGGCGAGGGGCGACAAGGCGAGGGGAGAGAATCGTAATTATTGAACTACAAATTGGATTCTTCCGAATTCTGATTTCCGACATTTTCTTAACTTAAACTCATGAATTTTAAAAATTTAAACAATCTCTTAAACCCGGGTTGATTACAAAGGCAAATCATCGGTTTAAAAACCATAAAACCATCGCCAGTAAAACCGTAAGATATTCTGACAGCCTGATGCGCATATGCTGCAATGCTTTCGACATTTGTGTTTCCACGGTTTTAACCGAAATCTCAAGTTTAACTGCAATTTCCTGGTATTTAAGGTTTTCGTATCGATTCATCACAAATATCTGCTTGCATTTTTCGGGAAGTTCTTCAATGGCTGTATCAATTTTATTTTTCAGTTCTTCTTCCACCATGCTGTCGGCGCCGTCATATTCGGGTACCTCGGCCAGGTTTTCGATATGCAGGATATTCTGGTCGAATTTGCGGTTGTCTCTCAGGTAGTTAGTGCATTTGTTATGAATTATCATGGTGAGATACGATTTCACCGGGCGATCCATATCAATGGTTTCGCGCTTTTCCCAAAGGCTCAGGAAAGCATCCTGCACAATTTCTTTGGCAGCTTCGAAATCTTTAACATATTTATGCGCAAAAAAGCACAATCCCGAAAAGTGACTCCGGAAGAGCATCTCGAAATTCGCTTTATCCAGCGATTGGATTATATGTTTTTCGTTGTTTTCCAGT
>CAZOXJ010000043.1:15624-21256 GCA_964583325.1 uncultured Lentimicrobiaceae bacterium | reverse complement strand
TCCAACTTCACCGCCAGTTTCCCTTTAATACTCACCGGGGCAATAATACCTCCAGGCACCAGTACCGGCTGCTGAACTTCAAAACCGCTTAGCGATCCGCTGAGATAAAAGCCTTCGCCAAGCTCATATCTTTTCAGGTTTTCGACCATCATATCGTAGGTTTCGCGAATTTCAGGTCCAATCGGGTACGACATATTTTTACTTATCTTTTTTTCGATACCGCTGTTGGCAAGCCACGAAGCCGATTTAAGCAACACATTTTTAGTTTGTACCGAGAATTGCATATCACTGAGAATTATCGCAGAATCAGCTAAACGGTAAACCGGAATACCTGCAAAATACAACTTTCCTTTTATACTTCCTGTTACATCGGTTGCAATAATCATTTTACTCTCGTTGCCGTAAACGGATACTCCGGTAATAGTAATTCTCTTTTTGCCAAAATCGTACGAAGTGTTTTCCAGCATAAGCCTCGTGATGGAATCAATATACTCGTAACGGATATAGGAAGTAACATTGGCAAGAAAATCGTCGCTGAGTTTCGCCACAGTATTAAGTTCGGGAAGCACAGGATTAATGCGTAAAGGAGGTTTTTTACCGGTATAACATTCGGTAACGGCTTGTATTGAGGTGGTATGTTTTATAATGCCTTTGCCACCGGAAATGGGAAGTGCTGAAACTGATTTAGGGCTTACCCTTAACCACAAGGCATATTCTTCGGAAAGGAGAATGGGTATTTGCAATTCGTTCCAGGCTTCTTTGGCCGTGGTTTTTAAATCGAGACTTTGTGTAAGTCCGTTATCAATAGCCGTGTTGATGGTTTCTTTATTGTACTTTATAATCATATCGGCTATAAAGGTGATGGGAATTTCGACCGGTCCGATTTTTAAAGTTGGCTTACTCAACCACTCATAGCCATCGGAAGTGGTAACTGTTTTTATACTCCAGTCCTTGTTTACGCTTACGGCAGTTTGAAATTTTAATGCAATTTCGGCATTCATTTCGCGGTAATCGGATAAGGAAATGCCGAATTGGTCAATTTTCCAGCCAGCCTTAATCCAGAGTTTCAAAGGCACGCGATAAATGAACTTCCCGTTTTCGAAACCAAGTTTGATATCTTCCTTTTTCCAGGCTTTCACCATCAGGTTATCGCCGCCGTTATCGTCGAGGCTGTTATCTTCGTAAATAAGTCCGTTCAACTGGCGGTTGAGCAGTACCTCAAGGGCAGGTACTTTCATTTCGACAGGCAGACTGATGTTCGAGGGTAAAGGCTGGTAATTGAAAGCGGTATATTTTTCGGCAGGTTTTTCGGTTTGCAGCGTGGTGCTGCATGAATGCGAAATCATCACAACCGAAATCAGTACAAATATTTTTGCCACGAAACGCATAAGATGTTTTTTTGCAAAGGTATGACTGACGGTTCAACTAAAAGTATAAAATGAATAATTTCGGGAAACGGCAAAAACATTGTATCCCAACTCGCCTGATTTCGCTCACTTTTCCACAAAACTTCCATTTCTGTCGCCAAAACGATAACCGTTTACAATTATTGCTTTAGCGGTTATATCGCAGGATTCATCGATTGTGTAAAAAGTGTGAGGGTAATGTTATTATTTTTGTTTTAAGGCATTCGACGAAATCGGAATTAATACAAATTTGCTATGCACAAATCTATTGCAAATACGGGAATATACTTCCATTTCAGGTGTAATTTGCTGCTTCTTATATTTACGCTTTTGCTATTTGCCGAAGTTCATGCTGCAGGAATTCAATCTGTGCCCGATTCAGCTGCATTGGCAGTTAAAAATATCCGGACTGTTAGGATTACAACCCCTCCAAAAATTGATGCTGTGATGAATGAGGATTTCTGGCAACAGGTTCCTGTAGCTTCCGATTTTATTGAGTATTCGCCACGCAACGCTACATTGCCTCCTTTTGCCACCGAAATCCGTTTTGCATACGACGATGTTGCTTTATACATATTTGCTACCATGTATGATGCCTATCCTGACAGCATATGCCGCGAAATGGGCCGCCGCGATCAGATTGAAGAGTTGTACACCGATTATATTTCGTTCGATATACTTCCGTACAACGACGGCCTCAATATGTACGAATTTAAAGTGAGCCCTGCCGGATTGCAGAACGATTGCAAGTATTCGGCAGTAGGACAGGATATTACATGGGATGCCGTATGGGAAAGTGCTGCGGCTATTAATTCTGATAGCTGGACGGTAGAAATGAAATTGCCTTATTCCGCCTTACGGTTTCCAAAAATCGATAAACAGGTTTGGGGAATAAATATGTGGCGTAACCTGAAACGCACCCAGGAATGGTCGACCTGGTCGTATGTGGATAATAAAACACAGGATATTTTTAAATACTATGGTACTCTCACAGGTATTGAAAATGTTAATCCTCCGCGCAGGCTTTCATTTTCGCCTTATATTGCAGGATACACTGAAAAAAGTCCGGAAAGCACTAACTGGCAGTATTCGCTGCGCGGGGGCATGGATCTCCGGTATGGAATTAACGAAGCCTACACCCTTGATATGATGCTGATTCCCGATTTCGGGCAGGTGCAGTCGGATGATATTATCCTTAACCTTACTCCTTTCGAAGTAAGGTATAACGAAAAACGTCAGTTCTTTACCGAAGCTACCGAACTGTTCGAGAAATGCGAGATTTTTTATTCGAGAAGAGTAGGAGGGATGCCTCAGAATTATTTTGCTGTATACGACAGCGCAGGTTCATCGGATAGTATTATTTCCAATCCCGACCTGACTAAGATAATAAATGCCACTAAAATATCAGGCCGCAACGCTAAAGGCCTGGGCGTAGGTTTCTTTAATGCCATGACAACCAATACGTATGGCGAACTGATGAATACCGAAGATCACACAACCCGCAAAATCCTTACACAGCCTTTCACCAATTATAACGTTGCGGTGATCGATAAAAACCTGAAAAACAATTCATATTTCACAGTTATAAACACAAATTACTGGCAACCTTCTACCCGTTACGCGGCTAATGTAAGTGGCGTGGAATCGAAGCTTCAGAATAAGAAAAGCACTTTCAGTTTCCTGGGACGTTTCAACGTAAGCCAAAAATACTACAACGGCGATTCATCGGAATTCGGGCACCAGTACCTGGTTGTGATTTCGAAACCCAGCGGAAAATTTCAGTACCAGCTCTTACGTCAGGAAACAGGCGCAACCTACGATCCGAACGAGATGGGTTTTCTGCTGAAAAACAATGAAGCTGTTAACAGGCTGCGCCTTACCTATACCATCTCTGATCCTTTCTGGAAAATCAGGAATACACAAACACAGTTTTTTGCTCAATACACCACCTTGGTAAAACCAAACAGTTTTACTGACCTGATGTTTGATATCAGCAACTTTACAGCTTTTCAGAATTACTGGAACAACTACCTGGAATTTGCCATACATCCGCTGGGTACCGACGATTATTATGAAAGCCGCACCTGGGGATTGGTGTATAAACGACCTCTCAATTACGATGTAGCCTGGAATATTGTTAGCGACAGCCGAAAAAAATTCCGTTACCAGAACACAATGGGCTTTATGAACTCGCCGGAGAACGATAATTTCATGTATTTTATTGAAGCTACACCACGCATGCGTTTTACCGACAGGTTTATGATATCATTCACGCTTCATTATGATAAAAACCTGAGCGATTACGGCTGGATTGAAACTGAATACGACCAGGAGGGAGGTATGATAACCTGGTTTGGCAAGCGCGACGTTACAACCGTAAGCAATATCCTGAATGTGCGTTATATTTTCAACACAAAAATTGCGCTCACGCTGAGGGCCCGCCATTACTGGTCGAAGGCCGATTATTTCGATTACTATACCCTCCAGGCCGATGGCTCGTTGTATCCTGCTGAGTATGAAAATAACCCGGATATTAACTTCAATGCCCTTACTGCCGATCTGAACTTCGGCTGGTATTTTGCACCCGGAAGTGAGCTTAGTGTGATGTGGAAAAACTCTATTTATAGTTCAGGACAGGAACTGCTTGAAAACTATTTCCGCGATTTCAGCCAAACGATAAGTTCGCCCCAAACCAATGGCTTCTCTATCCGGTTTTTGTACTATATTGATTATCTTTACCTGAAGAAATGGTTCTCAAAAAAATCATGATGAGAATCATTTGAGGCATTATGTTCTGATTAAGTCTTTACTCATGAAGAAGCTGTTTGCATATTTTTCTATCGCGTTGTTTTTTTCTCTTAGTGTTGTTGGTCAGCAATATGAGTTTAAAGGTACTGTTGTTGATGGCAAAACAGGCGATCCTATCGAAAATGTGAACCTGAAAATCAGGAATTCACCATCGGGGACTGCAACCGACGGGCACGGCACATTTAAATTGACCGTCAAAGAGTTACCTGCTACTATCGAAGTTTCCTGCCTGGGGTTCGAGTCTATCAGCATTGAACTAACAAAAATTGTTTCCAGTCATGTCGAAATAAGCCTTCAGCCGGCTGTTCAAAATCTGGAAGGAGTAGTTATAACGGATAAGAAAGCCATACCCGTATATGAGGATAGGAACTATTCGGTATTGGATTATGAACTTTTGGGCGATAATATTGTGTTGCTGATATTCCGGTATCAGTTAAAAAAAAGCGAACTTCTTTTGCTTACGCGATGGGGCGACACACTAGCCCGTTCAGTTCTGCCCGATTTACCGCCCTTAAAGTTGTATAAAGATCCGCTCGGTTTTATTCACTATTTCTCTAAAAATGGAAATGCATACCAGTGTTATTATAACGAACCGTTAAAACAGATTCAGTTTATTTATAAATATACTGCTGACACCGTTCTGAAAACCTTTGCCACCATACGCTTCAGGATGAATGACCGTTTGTTTTTCCTCGAAGAAGCGCCCGATGGATTCTCGTCAAGGATAGGATATTTTGATAACAAAAACGGGAAGACCTATTTGCAGATGGCTGATAACGGGAAGATTGCAAGGGATTATTATTCTGATCTGAATTCGTTTCTCGAACCCAAACGGCCTGATGATTTGTTCAATGCAGAAGCTAATATGCGTGCTTTTGAGTTGTTCTATAAACCCCGGTTTAATGCTCAGATTGTAAAAACCGGAACTGATCGTTTTGCAATTTTTAATTTTACCAATGATTCACTCCAGGTATACAGTTCAGATCTGAAATTAGTATCATCGTCAACTTTCAAATTTCATTATCAACAGAAAGAAAATGCTCTTACTACTGTTTTTATTGCATTTTCGGGCAATGCATGGAAATGGCGGTGGAATTTATATTCCGATGAAAATACGGGCAAAGTGTACACCGATTTTGAGCGACAAGGGCGCCTGATGCTTTGTGAAATAGATCTTAATACCGGTAAATTCATTAACGAATGCATTTTACCCGTATTGTTTGTACAGAAAATCAATATATATAAAGGCGAAGTATTTTTTATGTACAAGCAAATTGGCGAAGGCGAAAAGTGGAGGTTGTATAAGATGAAGATATAATTAAAACCAAAACCAAAACCTGTCAGCGTGCGCAGCACCTGACAGCGTTTTGGTAAAATTAGAACCAAAACCTGACAGCGTTTTGGTATAATTTCACCTG
>CAZOXJ010000043.1:11633-15524 GCA_964583325.1 uncultured Lentimicrobiaceae bacterium | reverse complement strand
CAGCGGACAGTGTTTTGGCATAATGGCACTTTGACACCTCAGAACGTTTTGGCATAATGCCACATTAGCGTCGGGCAGCGTTTAGGGTGTTGTCAGCTTACACCTTTTACTACAGTTTCACCGCCCCAGGAATCTTTTGCAACTTATATCCCCAGCCAATCCTCTATCCCTTCATCTTCTTTTCTGTTTGCATGCATCCGTGTAAAATCGGCCACATTCCCAAACAAAGCAATTACCTTTTCACGTTGCACTATTGTTTGATTTTCATTTAAGAAAGACAAATAGCTGCTCCACTGATACTCTTCAGTATGATTGCAAAATCCATGATGTACCGGATTGTTGTGGATATAAACAATTACTTTTTTCAGATAGGCTTCATTATCAATTAATTTCCGGTTAAATGGTCTTTCGAACAGTGCTCCATGTCTATCGTAAAGAGTATTGAAATGCTTACTATAAGCGTTAAAGAAATGGGAGAAATGGAGGTGAGGTTTTGGGATTTTCGGGTTTTCACCCGGGAGATTGGTTTGGGGTGGTTTACTTTCATTTTCTTTCTTCCAGACGCTGTCAGGTGCTGCGCACGCTGACAGGTCTGGAATCGCTGACAGGTCTGGAGGCACGCAAATAGTCTCCCATTTATGTTCATCGAACCATTTCGGATCTTCTGCTTTGTAAGCGATTGAATATTTATAAACCATATTCTCTCTTATTTTCACCAGGCAATGAAAATGATTCGACATCAGCACCCAGGCATAAATATCAGCTACGGGAGCTACATATATTGCTGATAAATTCAGAAAATGCATATAATCAGCTGATTCCCTGAAGAGGTTACAACTGTTTATTCCCCGATTATAGATATGGTAAAAATTTCCGCAGATCAATTCCTCTGGTACAGGCATACTATAATAGTTATAAGATGATGAATATTAATGATTTACATTTATGAACATGATGCGTTTAACTTTCAATATTCAGAAAAACACCACCTTCATCAAATCCGGGCCGTTTAAACTTCATTGCATCAGGGAAATCCTGGTTCAGCAGTTTCTGAATGCGTGACAAGTCAGCCAGGAATTCCAGCACTTCATCCTCCTGTTCATGCAAATGCGCATATAAAAATGCAAACGCTTCGAGTGACCGGCTTACGGCGATCATCGCAATTTTTGCCGACCCGTTTTTATCGTAGTTGTCAGTTTCTATGTCATCAAAATCATAAGGTTCAAGGGTTGCGCGGTGAATTTTTACACAAATAAACAAACTGTACCAGTTGACAACCTCTATAGCGTCGCGAAATGAAACCAGTTGTTTTTCATTAGTCATATTAAAAATTTCCTCTTTCTGATCAAACAGTTCCTGATTTTTCTTAAGCCAATCCATTAGTCTGAAACCGTATTCCTTGGCAATTTTCTCAGCTTTGCTTTCGTGATGTAAAGGCTTTTCATATTCCGTTTTAGCTTCATCGGGGTCAATACCCATTTCGCGGGCACTTTCAGCAATCAATTCATAAGTAGCCTGAAACACCATCGACAGATGTTCCCAAAACTCCTTATTCTGCATGTCACGCTCGGGACCATCCGTTTCAAATTCGGCAATTCCAACCGAGCAGCGCGATACAAAAGCACATCGTTCGCACCACCTATCGCAATAATTATGTATGCCGGGAATAATTTCAGGCCTGCCTGCGATTTCAATAATCTTTTGTTTGTATTTTTCCAGTTTGTCCCTTTTTGCCATGGAGTGGTATTGTTTTATGTGGTAGATAATGATAAAATTAAGTAATAATTGCGAAATACTGATGAGATAAGATTTGTTGAGATTGCGATCTGTTTGATTTATGAAACAGTATAATTCATATGGATGAGATAAGTTTAAAAGTGTGCCCGGAATGATTCCATCAATGTAATCGGAATAATTTCGTATTTTCGTTGTTAGGGGAGAACGAAGCAGTCCTTATAAAGGGGGCTTCGCCAATCACATCATTTCTAAATTCATTGAAGCCATGAATGTTAAAATAGTCTTTTTTATTAGTCTTTTGTTTGCCTTAGCTGCATGTGGGCCCGGGCAGAAAGAGAAAGAAAGTATAATTAAAAGTGCCGAGCAAAATCCACTCAACGATTCATTAAGGCGTAAAGCAGAAATGATGCTGGAACAGGATATAAAGCAAGCCCTTTCTGATTCACTTGTCAGGATTCAAAAAGAGATTCAGATAGTTACAGCGGCTATCGGAAATGCCAAAGCTGAGTACCAGGTGCAGACCGATAAGCTAGGAAAGATCAAAAAATTTAAAATTCTCCGCAACAAGGAAGAACGTGAGCAGCAGATCCGCGAACAATCCGATGTATTGTATAAGCTCGAAAGACAGATCAGTGATATGGAATACCAGCTTGTGAATTTGCAGGTGAGGCTTGATTATTATAATTCGGAAATGCAGAAATAAAAGGGTTGGATTGAGATTATTCTACATATCTCGATAGCTCGTTAACAATTCCCAATAGTTTTATTATCAGCACTATACAAAATTAAGCCTTTGCGCCCTAATGTGCTGAAAGCTGTGATTAATTGCTTTGCGTTTTTGCGGTAAGAAAAACCTAATGGAGTATTGTACTAATATCAGTCCTGTTTTATTTCCCTGTAACTCACAAAAGCCACTTTTTTACTGTCAGCACTCCACGAAGGAACATTGAGTGTACCCTGGCCACCGAAAAATACCGGGGTAAGATCGCTTATCGTTCTGTCACTGAGCGACATTAACCTGATTTTTACATCTTTACCGAAAGGATGTGCATCTCCCTGATCCACGATGTAGCTGATAAAAGCGATCCATTTACCATCGGGCGAAGGATGTGCAAACCAGTTTGAAAATGTGTCGTTGGTAAGCTGTTCCTGCTGACTTCCATCGGTTTTCATCCGCCATATCTGCATGCTGCCGTTACGGAATGCATTGAAATAAATATATTTTCCGTCGGGCGAATAATCAGGGCCGTCATCCAATCCGGGCTCAAAAGTCAACCGCTTTTCCGGGTCACCGTTAATTGGAATAGTATAAATATCAAAATTGCCGTTTCGTTCTGCGCAGTAAGCAAGTTCTTTCCCATCAGGACTCCAGCCATGCCAGAAAGAAGGAGAGTTTGGTGTTACCTGCCGCGGAGTCCCGCCCTCAATAGGCAGAATATAAATAGCGGATTTTTTCCATTGTTGTGTCTGAATAGTATCCTGCTTGTTGTTGTTACTTATTGCCAGCCATTTTCCGTCAGGAGAAATTCCATGGTCGTTATTGCACTCATCGGCAAAATCAGTATCCAGTAATTTCATATCAGAGCCATCCGTAGGAATAGTATAGAGCCTTCCTTTGCTGTTTACAACAAAATAACTGCCGTCCTTACTCCAGTTCGGAGCTTCAAAATGAACATCCGACTTATAAATAAGGCTGATTTTGCGGGTATAAATTTCTACAGTTTTAAGGCTGCTTTCAATGGATAACATATTCTGTGTAATGCCGGTTAAGGGTAAAAGCATAAAGAAAAGGACTATATTTTTCATCAACTTCTTCGGATTGGAATCACAAAAGTAAATCAAACCAGCATTCATGCCGGGAATTAATGCAATAAACGGCTCTGTTGAAGCGGATGTTTTATTCCGGTTAAGGATCAACTCATATGATATTTTGATTGTATCTTTGAGTAACAGAAGTTTTTAATAAGTTTTCAGTTTTAGGATTCAAACTCATTGTCCAATAAGTAAACAGGATACATCCTATAAAAATGACAACCCGGGATAATTGCTTCTAGGTTTTAGTTCCATGTTTGGACTATAAAACGAAACTGCAATTCTGTTGTTACCGGCTAATCTTAAAACGCTAACATTGAAGCTCCAAAACTTGAAACCCTT
>CAZOXJ010000043.1:9440-11533 GCA_964583325.1 uncultured Lentimicrobiaceae bacterium | reverse complement strand
TGTTACCGGCTAATCTTAAAACGCTAACATTGAAGCTCCAAAACTTGAAACCCTTAAACTCTGAAACCAGAAACTCTGAAACTTGAAACCCTTTAAACCCTCATTCCCATTCAAAAGCGCATTTAATTTATAATAAATCACATATGGAAGAAACGATCAGTTTTCAGTTAAACGGGGAAAAAGCAGAAGTCGTGATTGAGCCCAACCAGATTCTATTAGGCGTTTTGCGCGACCACTTCGGGCTAACAGGCACCAAATACGGCTGCGGGATCGGATTCTGCGGTTCCTGCACCATTTTGGTCGATAACGAAGCCGTAAGGTCATGCAATATGGCTATAAGCGAGGTGGCTGGTAAAAATGTGGTTACCATCGAAGGTTTATCCCGCGACGGCAAGCTGCATCCTGTTCAGCAGGCATTTGTTGATAACGATGCCTTGCAATGCGGTTTCTGCACTCCCGGTATGATCATGAATGCAACCGGACTTTTATTAAAAAATCCCAATCCTACAACTCAGCAGATCAGGGAAGGAATGGAAAATAACCTATGCCGTTGTGGCGCGCATGTTCGAATTGTTGATGCTGTTCATGCGGCTTCTGTCGAAATGAAAGGAGGAAAGAAGTAATGAAAAAAAAAGTAACAACAGCCAAATCAGGCATTACCTCTGAGCCTTCAGGTATGAAAAGAAGAAGTTTCGTAAAACTGATGGGAGGCGGAATATTCGTTTTCTTTAACTCATGGAGTGTTTTGGAACTGTTAGGACAAACTGCTCCAACCCAGGACAAAAGCCTCCCTAAAGATTACAACGCCTTCCTTCTAATCGCTGAAGACGGAACTGTCAGCTGTTTCACCGGCAAAATTGAAATGGGACAGGGAATAATTACTTCGCTTGCACAGATGATGGCCGATGAACTCAATGTGCCATTTGAAAACGTAAAAATGGTAATGGGCGATACCGACCTCTGTCCCTGGGATGGTGGTACCTGGGGATCGCTTTCTACCAGGTCATTTGGTCCGAATATGCGGGCTGCCGCTGCCGAAGCAAGAGGAGTTCTCCTGAACCTGGCTTCCGAAAAACTTGGTGTGCCTGTGGCCCGGCTCGAAGTAAGAGACGGAATAATCACCGACACACAAAATGCAAAGAATTCGGTTAGTTATGCGCAGCTTACAAAAGGGAAAAGGATTGAAAAATACCTTGATGTAAAACCTTCAGTTGAAGATTATACTGATTTTACTTATGTCGGGAAATCCTACAATCGCGTCGATGCAGTTGCAAAAGTTACCGGTGAGGCTAAGTTTACCGGCGACCTTCGGTTACCTGGAATGGTATATGCGCGAATACTGCGGCCGCCGTCCCACGGGGCAAAACTCACTTCCGTCGATTATTCGCAGGCGGAAAAGCTGGATGGCATTAAAGTGATACGCGATGGCGAAATGGTTGCCGTACTCCACGAAAGCCGGAACAAAGCCGATGCAGCCATTGTAAAAATTGAGGCTGAATATTCGTTTAATGAAATGCCGGTAAACGATCAAACTATCTTTGACTGGATTCTCAAAGCCGAATCAACTGCCAGGGAGGTAAACGGGGTGGGTGATTTGGAAACTGGACGTAAACTTTCCACGAAAACTTTCACTTCTGAATTTCACGATCCTTACCTGGCACATGCTCCTATCGAAACACATACTGCTTTGGCGCAACTTGAAGGCGATAAACTAACCGTTTGGGCTTCAACACAACTGCCTTTTCCGCTTAAGGACGCATTGGTAAGCGAACTTGGTTTCCCTCCCGAAAAAGTAAGGGTTATTGTGCCGCTGGTAGGTGGTGGATTTGGCGGTAAGAGCGCATACCGGCAAGCCATGGAAGCCGCAAAACTGGCAAAAATCACCGGTAAACCTGTTATGGTCGCCTGGACACGAGAGGAAGAGTTTTTTTATGATAATTTTCACTCAGCGGGCGTGGTTAAAATTAATTCGGGTATTGATAATTCAGGGATGATAAAATTCTGGGATTACAATGTCTATTATTCGGGCACAAGAGGGGCCGAAACCATTTACGATGTTCCGAATGTCCGAACCACCAGCTATAGCCGGAAAA
>CAZOXJ010000043.1:0-9340 GCA_964583325.1 uncultured Lentimicrobiaceae bacterium | reverse complement strand
CTCGAATTCCGTCTGAAAAACCTGAAAGACAATAAAATGGTAGCCTGCCTTAAAGCTGTTGCTGATAAGTTCGGGTACAAGCCAGGTATGACATTGGAAGGCATAGGAATAGGGATAGCAGTAGGAACTGATGCCGGAACGTGGGTAGCTATGATTGCCGAAGTAAAGGTGGATAAAAACACCGGCAAAGTGGAGGTTTTACGAATAACCTGTGCACAGGATATGGGACTTTGTGTTAACCCCGAAGGAGCTACCATTCAGATGGAAGGTTGCATTACCATGGGACTGGGTTATACATTTACCGAAGAGTTGCTTTTCGAAGGCGGAAACATTAAAAACCGGAATTTTGACACATATGAGATTCCCCGCTTCTCGTGGCTTCCCAAAATTGAAACTGTAATACTCGACCGTAAGGATCAGGCACCGCAAGGTGGCGGAGAACCTGCTATTATTACTGTGGGTGCTGCTATTGCAAATGCAGTTTTTAATGCCACTGGCGCACGGCTCTTCCGTATGCCTTTCACTCCCTCAAGAGTAATTGATGCATTGAAGAATGTAAAGTAGAGCGAAGGAAATTTGGTTCGGCTATAAGAAATAACTCAAACCGGAATTTTTTCGTGGCAGAAGTATCGTTTTCTTCAGTTTAATATAATTTACGGAACCCCGGTGATAATAATTAAATGTTGAACCGGCTATACCTAAAGCCGGTTCTGGCGTTTTATATTACATTTGACAAAATATATTTTTGAGTATGTGAGAAATAAGTAGTACCTTTAGCTTTTTGAGTTTGAGGCCATTACAATATGGCCCGCCTAAAAGGTAAATTATGAGTGAAAAAAAGAGTAATCATTGCGAGTCGCCAAATCTGAGTAAGTTACAGGCTGTGATCATTGATCACAAAACAACCATCTACATTGCGCAGGATGCTGACCCTGTGGAAGCGAAAACCCGGTACATGAGCCGGATTAACCGTAAAGGGATAATACTTTCCTAAGAATAAAATCCTGATTTCTTGCCCACATATACCGGGTAATCCCTGCGCTAATGGCGGGGTGGATTTGTATTGCTCTGTCGATAAAATCAAAAATAACTTCTTTTAGAAAATAATTCTGGTTACTACACCGGCAATTTCCCGTGCAACAGAAATTATAAACGCAATTCAATGCTGAGCTGAACGCTAAGGGTAGTCCCGGGATCAGCGTAAAACCTGTTTCCTGCCAAAAGTCCACCCGGGTTCTCTGTAATCTGAGAATTAAATTCATGGATTGAATTGTCCCGTGAAAGATTTCCTATACCGGCATTCCGAAAATCATGCTTTAAGAGCGAAATATTATGAATTGGTTGGTATAAATTTTTTAGTTATCGACTGTTTAACACTATGTAAAACCCTTTTCGTGTTTTATCAGCCTCGTCGCATCAAATTGCAGCTTTTTATTGATTTGAAAGATTAATTCTTAACAAATTTGATACAATTGAGCTTTCAGCATTCTTCTTGCTGAGCTTTTACTGCAGTATTAGCCATTCAAAATGACTTGTTTTTAGAATATTCAAATATCTATTGAACAATTGCCGGATAAACCTGTTTATAAAAAATGAAAATTGTTACATTTCGATTTTTACATATATCAGTCACTTACTTTCCTTAAGAAATTTAAATCAAATTAACCAAACGCGGAAACCGAAAAGCGAATGAGTAGGTAATTTAATCCTTTATAAACTAGTAATGCTTAAAACTATCACTCGAATACTCCTCTTAGCTACAGTAGCTCTGATTTTTTCAAATTGTAAAAAAGATGAACCCAAACCGGCACCTGTCGCCAACTTTAGTGTAACTGGCGATAATAAACCTGCTCCCAGTGAGGTGTTTTTCTCTAACTCTTCTACCAATGCCACATCATTCTTATGGGAATTTGGCGATGGAACTTCTTCAACCGATAAGGATACGAAACACATATATTCGGGCAGTGGCTCTTTTATTGTAAAACTTACTGCAATCGGCGAAGGCGGTACACACAGTATCACTAAAAGTATTACAATCACTAATCCTGCTCCTGTAGCGGTTTTTACCATCTCGGGCGATTACAATCCACCTCCATGTGAAGTTTTTTTCTCAAATGCTTCGGTTAACGCTACTTCCTATTTATGGGAATTCGGCGATGGCGGCGCTTCAACCGAGAAGGATACAAAACACACCTACACCAGCAGTGGTAATTACAATGTAAAACTTACAGCAATTGGCGTTGGCGGAACAAACAGCTCAATACAAACTGTTACTGTTTTAAAAGCAGCTCCTGTTGCAGGTTTCACCTTTGGCGGTAATATTAATCCAGCGCCCTGCGAAGTAAACTTTGTAAATACTTCTGTCGATGCCACTTCTTATTTGTGGGAATTCGGGGATGGAACTACCTCAACGCAAGTGAATCCTTCGCACATTTATACCCAGGGAGGAGCTTTTAATGCTAAGCTTACCGCCAGCAATGAAAGTGGTTCTACTTCAATCACCAAGCTCGTTACTATTCAAAATACAGCATTCAGTACAACAGTTACATTTAACAATCCTGTTTTTACCGATATATATGTAACCATGGGGGGGACAACCAAAATCATTCCGTCCAAAAGCAGCGCCACATTTTATGGGGTTTCCGGCACCAGTATTTCATATTACGCATACACTCAAGGTACCACCGGATCGGGCGAACTGATCGGATTAACAATTGAATGGAGTAACATAATTAACCTTACCGGTGGAAATATTAATTATACACTCAATGTTTCCAACGATTATTTCTTCCTGTTTTTGCGTAATAGCGGATCTTACCCGTTAACACCCCTTTATGTAAATTACGGACTGGCTTCGGAAACTGTCGACTATATCCTTATTCCCAACGATTATGTAAATTATAGCATAGGGTATTACAGGGCATTTACTAATACGAGTGTGAGAGCCTATTACGAATACCTCCCGAGCAATTACACCTATTGGAACAGCCTGGGTTTCTCATGGTCTCTGAATCAATACATCGAACTGACCAATTCATTTAAATCGCCCACACTAACTGGTGCAGCGCCTAAAAGCAGCAAGACCGCCAAAGCAGTGCTGCCAGCCAATGAAAACCTTTTTAAACGTGCCGGTTTTGATAAATCATCCATAAGTGTTGAAAGCAAATAGTAACCCAATACGATGGTTGTTGCCTTGTGCTAAATTTGGAAACAGTACTATGCCAGGCCTGATTCCCGGGTAAAATCGGTTTCAGCTGGTAATACCCGAATTCAAAACAGTAAAAAGGACAAAATAGATCATAAATATATTGCGGACTGAACCGGAATATTTATAATGAAAGCAGTACCAACAGCAATTAAATGTTGGTACTGCTTTTTGCTTTTAGGAGGAATATGAGTTTGGACTTTTTTGGAGAAAAATCTGCAACCTGACCAGGGCCTTCTGAAAAACTCAGTCATGCATTTAGAAAATATTTTAACCGTTTATTTTGTTGATTATGCTTTTGATAGGTGTTTTATGGCATGATTCTGATTGCACTTTTCTATCGTAGTGCAATTCTGCTTTTGTAGAATTTAGAATCATTGTCGGCCGGTTAAAATAATATATCGTCCCTACGGGACTTTTTTCTAACTTGTATTTTGCTTTCTACCAATAGCTATTTGCTCGCGCAAATAATCTACGGGACAGTCCCAGGGGGACTGCATGTTGGTAGATTATTAAGTAACCCTATTGGTCTAATTCCAGTAGGGACGCAATGTCGGTAGAAAACAAAAATCACCAAATGGAAAAGTCCCGTAAGGACGATATATATCAGGCATTACAGCGTTTTTTGTTAAATTATCCCGTAGACAACTATAATTTTAGAATGCGGAAACAGGATTGTCCTTTCTCCATTCCGCAAATGCTTTTTCCAGCGCTTGTAAAAATACAGCAGGATCCTGGGCGCCACTTACTGCGAGTTTACGGTTAAAAATGAAATAAGGGACACTGTGTATGCCCAGTTGCTGTGCTTCATGCATATCAGCCAGCACTTCGGCGGAGTAAGTTCCGGTTTCCAGGATTGCTTTCAACTCACTGGCGTCCAAACCGGCTTCCTGACCTAAGCGTATAAGCGTCGGGGTATCATCAATATTCTCACCATCAGTGAAATTAGCTCTGAACAAACGTTCTTTTGCCTCGCTCTGCAAACCCTGTGCTTTTGCAAAATGTAACATACGATGTGCCTTAAATGTATTGCTTACAACAACCTTATCGAAATTGTATACTAACCCGACCTGTGCAGCTGCCTGTGTTGCATAGTCAGTCATTTGTTTTACATCAGCTGATTTAAGGCCTTTTTCGGCTGACAAATACTCATAAATGGTAATATCGGGATTGGTCTCCAGATCCGGGTTCAGCTGAAAGCTTTTCCATTCCAGTTCAATAAAAGCACTGTCAGGAAACTGAGCCAATGCCTTTTCGAACTTATGTTTACCCAGGTAGCAAAACGGGCAACTGATATCACTCCATACTTCAACCTTCATTTTTTCATTTTTCATGTTACCTGATTCTGGCGTATTAGTATTGGTTTCCTGTGCATAACTCGTTGCATACAGGAATAGAATTGTAGTTGCAAACATTATTATCCGGACCATAATCTGGTGGTTTAATTTATATTACAATCAGCAGGGAGACAATTAGCGGATAGTAATACAATTTCAATTCTTTAGGGTTTCTCGTGTTTGGCGGTAACTTCATGCGAATGCATTATTTTATCAGTATAAGCCAATAGTACTGCTGAAAGCAGAAATACGATGTGTATAGCGATTTGCAGTATAGCATCTTCTTTCGGAATGTTATGTATATCAATAAAAGTTTTCAGCAGATGCACTCCCGATATACTTACCAGCGATATAATAAGTTTAATTTTTAATGTGCTCGCATTGATTTTATTGAGCCAATCTGGTTTGTCGTCATGGTTTTTAAAATCTATTTTGCTAACAAAAGTCCAGTAACCACCAATAAAAACAACAACCAACAGATTGATTACCATCGAAATGTCAATTAATCCCAGAACTGCAAGCATAATTGCGTTTTCTGTCAGGACTGTAAATTCTGAAATCAGGTGCCATAACTGCATCATAAACTTGGCAGCATACAACAGGGATGCAATAATAAGCCCTAAATAAACGGGCATTTGCAACCAACGACTAAAAAAAATTATTCGTTCAATTTGTTTCTCAAGCATTAACATGTTTTGTTCTGTCTATTTTTAATTAAACCTCGTGTTGTTTATTACAAACAGGTTACTCGTATTTTTGTTCTCTGATTGATCATTAAAGGAGAGCTTAAGGTAGTATTGTTTTGAAGCGCTTTTCTTTTGGATACGCCTTAACTAAAACTCTTTTGATCAATTTGTGTTACTTTATCGATCCGGCATTTTTATATAGCTGAATTTGAATTAATCGGCACGATAAATACCCTTTCATTCTCAACTTATATTACCTTTCCACCTTTGACGAAAAACGATGATCTGGCATAAACGATGGTTTCAGTTTACAATTTTAATGATTCTGGCTTTTATCTGGGGTAGTTCTTTTATCCTGATGAAAATCGGAATCATGAGTTTCAGTAGCGCTCAGGCTGCGGCCCTGCGCATATTTCTTGCTTCGCTGGTGTTGGCGCCAATTGCAATAAAACAGATAAATAAACTGCAGCGGAAAGATCTTGTAAGTTTATTGATAGTCGGATTTATTGGTAGCTTTTTCCCTGCTTTTATGTTTATGGAAGCTGAAACCCGCATCGACAGTGCCCTTGCAGGAATGCTTAATTCGCTAACACCGGTATTTACATTAATTGTCGGTCTTATTTTTCACCGTACTGCTTTTCGTTGGATGCAGGCCATTGGCTTGTCGCTGGGACTAATCGGTGCTACCGGATTAATTCTGGCCGGCGATGGAATTCAGATCGGAACCATGAACAGCTATGCGTTATACATTGTGCTGGCTACATTGTTTTATGCCATAAGCATCAACCAGATCAAATCAAAACTTTCGCACCTCACCGGAGTTCAGGTAACGTCATTTTCATTTTTATTTATTGGCCCGGTTGCATTAATTTATCTCCTTACCACCGATTTCGCACCGGTTCTGGCTAATCCGTCCTGGCCGTTACATTTTCTGGCATTGGCCACACTGGGCATTATTGGCAGTGCAATGGCTATGTTGCTTATGAACAGTCTTATTCGATATTCGTCCGCAATAGCTGCATCGTCGGTTACTTATGTTATACCTGTATTTGCCATTTTGTGGGGATTGCTTTTAGGCGAAAAAGTAACCTGGCTCCATGTTTTTTGTATGTTTCTGATTCTGGCAGGCGTTTATGTGATTAACTGGAAATGGAATAAAGGGAAAGCGACGACAAAAGGTATTGAAAAGGCATAAGCGCTGTTTTTATCTTATTGTCCTCATTGTAATGATTTTCCTGTGTGCCCTCGCCGGAAATCCCTATTTTTGCACCCCGGTTTCGAGGTCGTATACACTTACTATCCTTTCGCCATTTTGATATACTCATCCCCGCAATCAGCTCAGGACGTGTATTTCACTGAAATTTTCGGATTAGCCGGCCGAACTCTCTAATGGAGTCGGATTGGAATTATATTTATATAGATGCAGGTAGAAATTAACAAAAGAAGAACATTCGGAATCATCAGCCATCCGGATGCAGGAAAAACCACCCTTACCGAAAAGCTGCTGTTGTTTGGCGGAGCTATTCAAACGGCGGGCGCAGTAAAAAGCAATAAAATTGTAAAGACTGCTACTTCCGACTTTATGGAAATTGAGAAGCAGCGCGGTATTTCTGTTGCCACTTCCGTGATGGGATTCGAATACCTCGGTTATAAAGTCAATATTCTTGATACTCCCGGCCATAAAGATTTTGCTGAAGATACCTACCGAACGCTTACAGCGGTTGACAGTGTTATACTCGTAATCGATTGTGTAAAAGGGGTAGAGGAACAAACCCGTAAACTTATGGAAGTTTGCAGGATGCGCCATACTCCGGTTATTATATTTATTAATAAAATGGACAGGGAAGGTCAGGATCCCTACAGTTTGCTCGAAAATGTTGAGCAGGAACTGAGCATTCATACTCGTCCGCTTACCTGGCCGATTGGAATTGGAGCCGATTTTAAAGGCGTTTACAATATGTTCGAGAAGCAACTCCAGCTTTTTTTACCTAACCGCACAAAAATATCAGACGATATTATTGCAATTGAAGACCTCAGTTCATCAGAACTCGATACCCGAATTGGCAAAGATGCCGCTCAGAAACTGAGAGATGACGTTGAACTGATTGAAGGCATTTATGAGCCTTTTAACAGAGATTTATACAGCGAGGGCTATTTGGCGCCGGTTTTTTTCGGCAGCGCCATCAATAACTTTGGCGTAAAGGAATTGCTCGATACTTTTGTTCGGATTGCACCTTCGCCTCTTCCGCGTATTACCGGCAAAAGGGAAATACAACCTTCCGAAAATGCTTTCACAGGATTTATTTTCAAGATACATGCCAACCTCGATCCTAACCACCGCGACAGGATTGCTTTTTGCCGGATAGTTTCGGGAAAGTTCGAACGAAACAAGTTTTATTTCCATACCCGCCTCGAAAAGAAATTGCGTTTTTCGAGCCCTGTTGGATTTATGGCAAATGAAAAAAGTGTTGTTGAAGACGCCTATCCGGGTGATGTGGTAGGTCTTTACGACACCGGGAGTTTTAAAATAGGGGATACTCTTTCCGAAGGGGAATCGCTTTTCTTCAAGGGGATTCCAAGTTTTTCGCCCGAGATATTTAAGGAACTTGTTAATAACGCACCTTTAAAAGCCAAGCAGCTCGAAAAAGGAATCCGTCAGCTTACTGACGAAGGTGTGGCGCAATTGTTTGTCCGTCAGCCCGGTAATACCAAAATTATTGGTACGGTTGGAGAACTGCAGTTCGAAGTTATTCAATTCAGGTTGCTGAACGAGTACGGGGCTTCCTGTTCCTTCCATTCGCTTAATTACTTTAAAGCGTTCTGGTTTACCTCGGCCGACAAACAGCAGCTTGCGAAATTTATAGCAAAACGGCATCACAATATCACTTACGATAAGGATGACCGTCCTGTGTATATGGCCGAAAATGAATGGCAATTAAAAGTTGCTAAGCAGGATTATCCGCAGCTTGAATTTCACCATACTTCGGAATTTAAAACGGAACAGTAGTGCAAATCGCAGCGGAACAATATTTATCGCCGGATGAAATATTTCTTTTGGAAGTAAAACGCCACGTTCACTAATCCTATCATCACCGGGACTTCAACCAACGGGCCGATAACGGCTGCAAAAGCTTCGCCTGAATTCATACCAAATACAGCAATGGCAACGGCTATTGCCAGTTCAAAGTTATTGCTGGCTGCGGTAAAGGATAGTGTAACGGTTTGAGCATAAGTGGCTCCAACTTTCCGGCTCATGAAGAAAGAAAGAACAAACATAACCACGAAATATATCAGCAGCGGAATTGCTATCAGAACCACATCAAGAGGGATTTTTACAATGTATTCGCCTTTGAGTGAAAACATTACGATAATCGTAAACAACAGGGCTATCAGTGTTAATGGACTTATTTTTGGAATGAACTTTGTATGATACCATTCTTTGCTCTTTACCCGGATTAAAATAAACCGTGTAAGAAAACCGGCAATAAACGGTATACCAAGGTAAATAAATACACTTTCGGCAATTTGTCCGATGGTGATCTGCTCAACCGCATCGCTTGTCGGAATACCGAACCACCCAGGCAGCACTGCAATAAAAAAGTACGCATAAACAGAGAAAAACAGTACCTGGAAAATGCTGTTAAAAGCCACCAGCCCGGCTGCATACTGCGTGTCGCCTTTGGCAAGGTCGTTCCACACAATTACCATGGCAATGCATCTGGCAAGTCCAATCATAATTATACCATACATATACGGTAGATTGGAATTGTTTTCGCCCGGGAATAGTTTGAAGAAAACTATAGCCAGGGCAAACATCAATATCGGTCCAATGATCCAGTTTTGCACCAGCGAAAGAGTCAGTACTTTATAATTGCGGAAAACATCGCCAAGTTCCTCGTATTTTACTTTTGCCAGCGGCGGATACATCATCAATATCAGTCCAATTGCAATGGGAATATTGGTTGTGCTTTCCGGTGACGATTTCATTGATTCCCAGAATTGAGCAATTGTAGGGAATAAATATCCTGACATAACGCCAATAAACATAGCCAGGAAGATCCAGAGGGTTAAATACCGGTCGAGAAATTTTAAGCGGGGTTGGGAAGGCATGG
>CAZOXJ010000042.1:0-23889 GCA_964583325.1 uncultured Lentimicrobiaceae bacterium | reverse complement strand
TCTTCCACAAATATACATCTTGTTTCATCACTTCCCCATGTAATTTTCCATCCCATCCTTCTACAGGTGATCCTTTGGAGTCGAGTTCACTGGTACTCCATAAAAGATTGCCCCAACGGTCGTATATTTCGAGGTAGTAAGTCATAAGATTGGTACCTTTAGGCTTAAATATCTGTACTTCAGAATTCAAATTACTAGGTTCAAATGCATTCGGGACAAATAATCCTTTGAACATCAGTTCATAAGTCATGGTAAGAGTATCGACACAGTTCTGACCATTCCATGTGATGAGCCTGATGTCATAACTTCCTTCTTTTTCATAGGTTGCTACAGGGCTTTGGCCGCTTGAAGTTTTGCCATTCCCAAAGTCCCATTCATATCCGGTTCCGTTAATGGTTCCGTTGTTCAGCATAATCTGACCTTGTTTGTTTTCATAATTGTCAACAATACTGAAAGCTGCTACCGGGCTTGCATTTATGGCTACTTCTTTCTTCACTTCAGTTGCACAACCGTTGCGGTCAGTAATTTTCATATCTACCTCGTATATACCGGCCTGTGGGAATATAAAGCTGCAATTGCGGTCTGTGGATGCTCCCAAAACTTCGTCTTCCTTGCTGAACAGCCAGTTCCATTTGTCTATGGCTGAGTTGGTAGTGTCGGAGTTATCGGTAAATATTACAGGGTTGGCCTCGCAACTGCTGTTCCAGTTGAAGTCAGCGGTTGGTATTGCATATGATTTTACTGTGTTTACTATAGTGTCAGAACAACCCAGTGTATTGATTACAACAAGCTTAACTTCAAACTCACCTGATAATCCGTAGGTATATGAAGGGTGTTTTACAGTTGTTGTATCTGTTGCTGCAGTTGGGTCACCAAAATTCCAGTTGTAACTCTTGATCGTAGTATTGTTATTCTGAGTCAGGTTGTTGAATTCGGTTGTGTTTCCGAAACATACATCCTGCCATGCATAAGCTGCTTTTGCCGAAGGTTTTACATTTACCTGGCTGGTTGCAGTATCGGTAACCATACCGCCAACCATTTGAGTAGCCACTACCATTTTTACCGTATAGTTCCCGGCGGTGGTATAGGTATGTTCAACATAAGGTTGTGGAGTAGTATAGGTAACCGAAGTATTATCGCCAAAGAACCATTGCCAGCTGGCGATAGGTGCCTCGCAGGTACTTGCTTCGGTGAAGCGCATGTTACGTTTCGGGCATACAACTGTATCAGCAATAGCAATTTCGGCTGAAATACAAGGAGTTCTGCGGATCGGTTGAGTAATAGTATCGCTGCAACCTGCAACACTTTGAGTAATGAGTGTAACCTGGTAAATTCCCGGATACGGATAGTAATGATTTAGATCAGGGCTTGATGGGGCAAGAGCTGTTTCGGTATGGCCATCGCCAAAATCCCATGTCCAGCTTGCAATAGCAGCTCCGGTTGTCATATCCTTGAAGGTAACCAGGCTGTCGCATGCTCCACCTTTGTGGCTGAAAGCTGCTCTTGGTAAAGCATCAACCGTAATGGTTTTATAGGTTGTGCTGATGCAGTTGTTGATATCGATTGCTTGCAGCGAAACGATAAATGTTCCGGGTTTGCTGAAAATATGCTGCGGATTTGCAAGCTTCGATTCGTTATTGATACCTGTGGAAGGATCGCCAAAATTCCAGTTATAGAAAGCAATGGATCCACCTGTGGGTTGAACCAGTGTAGGAATAAACCAGGTTGGTTCGCCAAAACAGGTTTGTGTAAAATCAACAGCCACATCAAGTCCTGAAGGAATACAAACTTCCTGAACCAGTGTATCGGTGCATCCGTTGGCAGTGGTAACAGCGAGTTTTACATTGAAACAGGTGTCGGTGTTGCCGAATACAAATACAGGGTTCTGCAGGGTTGAATAAACTCCGGGTGCAAATTCCCAATACCATCCGATGATAAGTGATTGTGAACTGGTGGATTCGTCCTTGAACAAAACAGATCCGTTGTGGCAAGGTTCAGCAGTATAACTGTATTGAGCCACAGGAGCAGGGATTACATTTACCGGCATCACCTTAACTGAGGTGCAACCCGATTCGCTTGTAACGGTAAGTGTTACATTGTAGGTGCCGCCCTGGGTATAAATGTAAGTTGGATTTTGTAAGGATGAAGTGTCACCTGTTGAAGTACTTACTCCAAAATCCCATGACCATGCTACAATCTCTTCTCCACCTGGATTATAACTGATATCAGTGAATTGGACCAGGTTATTGGTGCAGTTTCCGGAGGTAGTAAATTGTGAAACGGGTAAGGTATGAACTGTTACTTCGCGTGAAACACTGTTTTCGCAACCGGTAAGATTGGCAATGGTAAGTGTTGCCATGTAGGTTCCGGCCTGTGCATACAAATGTTCGGGAGAAGCAAGGGTTGAAGTGGCTGATCCATCGCCAAAATTCCATAAGTATGAAGCTACGTCGGGGATATTGGTAACAGCAGGATCAGCAGTAAACAATACAGGTGATCCGTCGCACGCAGCTGATGTGGTAAAGTCAACAGCAGGCTGCGGGGTTACTGTAATTACCTGCATTTCGGAACTTGTACATCCTGAAAGGTTTACAGTTGTAAGGGTAACATTATAGGTTCCCTGGCCGGTGAAAGTATGCTGAGGATCCGGTAACGTTGAAACATTATTCACTCCTGATGCAGGATCGCCAAAATCCCAGCTCCATCCGATAATGATATTGCCGCTTGATGCCTGCGAAAGATCGGTGAAAGAAGTTGGTATTCCGCTGCAGCTTCCGCTATAGCTGAATGCTGTTAAAGATGCATCAATAACCTCAACCGAACTGGTATAGAAGGCTTCGCACCCGGTTGATGTGTATATGGTAAGAACCACATCATAAATTCCTGAAGCGATAAAGGCATGTGTTACATTGGGATTGGCGGGAGCGTTTACTGTAACAATGGTTCCGTCGCCGAAATCCCAGTTCCAGGTGCTTATGGTTCCGTTAGGAGTGGACGAAAGATCAGTAAAAAGAACGGCTGTACCTGTACACGAAGTGGTGTTGGAGTTGAAGAGAGCAATAGGAGCAGTAGTAACCTGTACCTGACGGGTTTTAACATTGGTACAGCCATTCTGATTTGTGATTGTTAATGTAACATTGTATGTGCCCGGAGCCATATAAACATGGAATGGGTCAGCTTCTGAGGAGGTGTTGTTGTCGCCAAATTCCCATAGCCATGAGGAGGTTGTAGCAACGTTAACGTAGGCTGAACTGTTAAAGTTTACAGTGTCAGTTGCGCATCCGTTGTTGAAACTGAAATCAACGGCTGGTTTTGGTAAAATCGTTACGGTACGCGAAACAGTATCGTTGCATCCGTTCATGTTCTGAATCAGCAGGTTTACCGTGTAATTACCGGCTTGCTGATAGGTATGTACCGGATTCTGCTGGTACGATGTGTTGCCGATGCCCGAACCCGGATCACCGAAATTCCACGCCCATGAGATCATATTCCCCTGCGAGAGGTCAGTAAACTGCACTGGTAATTGCATACAGGTTACATCGAAATCGAAGTTAGCCAATGGGCTCTGCAGTATCTGAACGTTACGTGTTGTGGTTGCCGAACAGCTGTCGTTGGTAACAACGGTTAACGATACCGTATAATTTCCGTAGGTGCTGTATGTGTGCGATACATTAGGATTGGCTGGGAAATTTACAACAGTTGTATTGCCATCGCCGAAATTATATTCCCAACGCATGATGTAGCCAGCTGCTGCAGTCGATTGGTTGGCGAAATTAACTTCGTGCTGCGAGCATGCCGGTGAAGTAGTGCTGAAGCTTGCAACCGGTGCAGGCAATATCTGTAGGATATGCGAAATGGTATTCTGACAACCGGTAGTGTTGGTAATTGTGAGCGTGACATTATAATTACCAGGCGTATTGTAAGTATGTTGCGGATTAGGAAGTGCCGAAGTAATTCCGTCGCCGAACGACCAGTTCCAGGTTGTAACATCTGCTGTATTAACACTGCCAGCAGGCGTAAATTGGATGCTGGTGCTCACGCAATGGTTATCGTAGCTGAAATCAACAAAAGGTGCAACTGTGATAATAACATCTTTTACAATGGTTGAGGTACATCCGTTAGCCGTGGATACGGTGAGTGATACCTGGTAGGTTCCGCTTGCCGAATAAGTATGAGTAGGATTCTGCAAAGTGGAGGTATTGTTTGCGCCTGTTGCGCCGTCGCCAAAATTCCACGACCAGCCATTCATATTTCCGGTACCTGCGGTTTGGGTTAAGTCGTTAAACTGAACCGGTGTTCCCTGGCAAGGATTTTCGAAATCGAAGTTGGCAGTAGGAGCAGGGTTGATAACCAACGTTTCAATGCGTTCTGCGGTGCAACTGTCGCTCGATTTAATAGTGAGTTTTACCGTATAGGTTCCTGCGTTTGCATAGGTGTGATCGGTATCAGGATTTGCAGGGTGGAGAATCGTTTGTGTGTTTCCGTCACCAAAATCCCAGTTCCATTCTGAAATAAATCCTGCATAAGCTGCCGATACATCATCGAAATGAACCGGTTCGCTGGCACAAGGAATCTGCGAAATATTGAACATGGCAACTGGCAGCGGATTTACTGTAACGGCACGGGTTTTCGATGCAATGCACCCCGAAATATCTGTAACGGTAAGTGTTACCTTGTAGTCGCCGGGTGCTGCATATACATGTACCGTGTTTTGTTGAATACTGGTAATTCCATCGCCAAAATCCCATGCCCAGCTGATAATATCAGCTACGTTCATGATTGTAGTGTCAGGGCCGAAATTGGCTGATCCGTTCACACAAGTGTTATCATAAACAAAGTCAACAGGTACCGGTGTCAGGATGGTAACAGGTTTTATGATAGTATCGCTGCAGTTGTTGAAATTGCGAACAACGTGCATTACCTGGTATGTTCCGGGAGCGCTGAAAAGGTGGATTGGATCTTTTATATCCGAGGTGTTGTTAAAACCTGTGGCCGGATCGCCGAAATCCCACCAGTATTGAACTGTATTTCCCGGGCCATTGGCAAAGGATGCATCCTGGAACGAAGTTACAAGATCAGAGCAATTATTGGTATACTGGAAGTTGGCAATCGGTGCTTCTATTACATCTACAGGAAGTGTTACCGAAGCATCGCAACCGTATGAATTGGTAATAGTTAGCGTAACATTAAAAATGCCTGCTCCGGTAAACATATGAGCCTGGTTAGGTTCGTCAGGGAATTGAACGGTGTCGTTAGGAGTGCCATCTCCGTAATTCCATACCCATTGTTCAATGTAGCCGTATAAGGTGTGCGAAAGGTCAACCAGGGTTACAGCTTCGTTCGAACAATTTGGTATGCTGTAAGAGAAGAATGCTACAGGTGATTGATTGCTGATTGAAAGAGTTATATAATCGATTGCATTATTTGCACATGGATTAAGTGGCGAGCCTGTAAGTTTCAGTATCACAAATCCGTTCGAAATATCAGCCTGCGAAGCAATGTAGGTAGGGGTAAGAGTGGCAGGATTCAGAATAGAACCTGATCCGGACTCGATGCTCCACAAAATGGAAGAGCAATTACTTGATGATGCTCCTGACAATTGATATGGAGATGCACATACATAGCTGTCATCACCGGCATTTACAATTGGATTCAGGATAAAGGTCACCGTTTTCTGATCTGTTTCCTGGTTGCAAAGTGCATTGCCATCAACAGTAAGTGTGAGTATTACGGATCCTGCAGCTATATCTGCTGCTGATGGTGTGTATACCGGATTAATAACCGTGCTGTCGGAGAAACTACCTGTTCCTGAAGTACTCCATACAAGTGCTGTGAAATTAACTGCAGTTGCGTCAGTAATGTTCAGTGCAGCGTTTTCACAAATTGTAACATCGGCACCGGCATTGCTAACCGGAGCAGCTACGACAGTGAGTTTCATTGTATCCGAAACGATGGTGCTGCAAGGCGATAAGGAGGTAGCCGTTGCGATAAGTTGTACGCTTCCTGCTGCAATGTCAGCTGTACCCGGAGTGTAAGCTGCAGTTATAGTGCTGCCTCCGCTAAAAATTCCGTTTCCTGTTGTTGACCATACCAGGTTCTGGTTGTTCGATACTGATCCGGTTGTTACTGTAAATGTATTTCCTTCACAAATCTGACCATCAATACCTGCGTTTACTGTAACTATCGGGTTGAAAGTCATTGTGATAACATCAACTGCCAGGTTGCTGCACGGATTTTGTGCGTTAACAAGCATAGTTATTGTAACTGAACCGGCGCTTAAATCAGCTGCCGACGGTTGGTAAACAGGAGTCAGGGTGGTTCCGTTAATAAAAGTTCCGGTTCCTGAAGTTGTCCAGCTTACGGTTGCATAATTGGTAGCTGAGCCATATATGGTATAATCGCTGTTTGAACATACACTTACATTGCCACCGGCGTTTGCTGTAGCAAGCGGATTGATGGTTACCAGTAAAGTGTCAGTCGATTGGGTAGCTGAACAACTTCCGGTTCCTATTGCAGTGAGCATAATGTTTGCGAATCCGATAGCAATATCATTTACGCCCGGGCTATATATGCTAACCAGCGAATTTGGATTGCTGAAAGTTCCGTCGCCACTTGTTGACCAGTTGGTGGTGCTGCCAAAAGTTACGTTTGCATTCAGTAATACGGATTGGAATGCACAGATGGTAACGTCGGCTCCTGCGTTTATTTGTGGCGGACTGCTTATTACCAATGTACCTGGCATGAAAATGCTGCAATTGGTAACCTGGTTAACGGCTTTAACAGTATAATCACCATGGGGTTGAACACCGAAACTGATTGCGTTTCCGCTTCCTGCTATTGTTATTCCGGTTGTGACGCTGTTTTTATAGAGTGTGTAATTTACACCTGTTTCTGATCCATCGAGACCAACCACTGCTGTTGCGCAGATTAATCCGGCAGGTGTGATATTGAAGAAAGCAGGATTAGCCATTACCTGGGTTGATCCCGTCATGGTCGACTGGCACGTGGTGCTGCCACCAATTGCTTTGATTGTATAAGTTCCGGTTATGGTTTGTGGTCCGAAATCAAGAACACTTCCTGTTCCTGAAATGGTATCGAGATTGAAGACATTATCAACAACAAGCACATAATCGGTGCCGGTTTCTGATCCGTTCAACGTAATGGAAACACCTGCGCATTGCACGCCTTGTGGTGCGATAGAGAAAGCCAGAGGATTTGGTTGCAGAATTGCACTTCCATTCATGGTGATAACGCATCCGTTTATTGTACTGGTAGC
Organism: uncultured Lentimicrobiaceae bacterium; assembly: GCA_964583325.1. Classification (GTDB taxonomy): domain Bacteria; phylum Bacteroidota; class Bacteroidia; order Bacteroidales; family UBA4417; genus UBA4417. Next base: position 16,613 of record CAZOXJ010000042.1, on the reverse strand, counting down.
AATTACTGTATAAGTTCCGGCAATGTTTATCATTCCGAAGCTGATCGCTGATCCTGTTCCTGAAATAGATGCACCAACATTGGTAGTGCCATCGCGACGCAGCTGGTAATTTACCCCGGCATCGGAATCGTCAAGACCAATTATGGTACCTGTGCATAAAATACCTGCAGGAGTTACATTGTATGCGGTTGGGCCTGTCAGTATTATCGTGCTTCCATTCATAAGGGCCTGGCATAATGCGGAGGTTGAAACTGCCTTTACTGTATAAGTGCCTCCGATCATTGGTGTGCCGAAGTTTAAGGCTGATCCGGTTCCTGCCAGAGTGTCAACAGGGAAAATGTTATCGCGGAAAAGGATATAATCCATTCCTGTTTCGGAACCATTGAGAGTAAGAATAGTTCCCGGACAATGGCTTCCTGCGGGGAATAAGGTAAACGCAGTTGGTGATGCATTCATTACTACATTTCCGTTCATGGTTGCAGGGCATCCGTTAAGTCCGGCTGCTTCTACGGTATAGGTGCCATTAACAGTCTGTACACCAAAGCTGATAGGTGAGCCGGTTCCTGCTACAGGGGCTCCTACATTAATAGTTCCATTGCGGCGAAGCTGGTAGTTAACTCCGATCTCGGAACCGTCAATTCCAAGGATAGCACCTACGCAAATAACTCCTGCAGGTGTCATGTTGTAAGCTGACGGAGCCTGGTTTATAATCGTTGTGCCGCTCATTATTGTCTGGCACAGTGTTGTAGCGTTGTTAGCAACTACAGTATATGTTCCTGAAGTAGTTTGTGCGCCAAAGGATAAGGCTGCCCCTGTTCCTGCAAGTGTATCAATAAAGATTGATCCATCGAGTACAAGAATATAATTTACTCCGGTTTCGGACCCGTTGGTTCCTATAACTGAACCTGGGCAATTGCCTCCCAAAGGAGTAATGCTGTAAGATGTGGGATTCGGATTTACTATCACACTACCTGTCATTACCGAGCTGCAACCATTGGAGTTGGTAGCAATAACGGTATAAACACCTGATATAGCCTGTACTCCGAAACTAATAGCTGATCCTGTTCCTGCCACTGGTACGCCCATGTTTATTGTTCCGTTCAGGCGAAGCTGGTATAATGCACCTAATTCGGAATTGTCGAGGCCGATGGATGATCCTGAGCAGATTATACCTGCTGGTGTCATGGAATAAATTGCAGGAGCAACATTCGAAATTATTGTTGTGCCGCTCATTACCGATGCACAATTGGTGGTTGTGAAGTATGCTTCAACCGTATAATTTCCTGATGTTAACTGTGGCCCAAATGATATTGTGCTTCCTGTTCCGGAAATGGTATCAATTACAATACTTCCATTCAGTAAGAGTATATAATTTGCATTCACTTCTGAACCATCAAGACCTAAAGTTGTTCCCTGGCATTGTGTGCCCGAAGGTACTATGTTGAAAGCTACAGGTAACGAATTTAATACAACAGTGCTGTTCATGGTTGTGTAACAGCCAAAACTGTTGATGGCCAATACCGTATAGTCGCCAGGCAGGCTTTGTGGCCCAAAACTGATTGCTGATCCGGTTCCTGCCACAAGAGTTCCGATGTTGATGCTCGTATTCCAGCGTAACTGGTAATTAACGCCGATTTCTGAATTGTCAAGACCTATAGTTGCCCCTATGCAGTTAATACCTGCAGGAGTCATGTTGAAGGCGATAGGAGCCGGGTTAATTATAGTTGTGCCATTCATTAAAGTCTGGCAGAGCGATGTTGCATTGTAAGCAACAACTGTATAGGTGCCGGTTGTGGTTTGCAAACCAAATGAAAGCGGCGATCCGGTACCTGCAAGGGTGTCAATGTTTATCGAATTGTCGAGAAGTAAAACATAGTTTACGCCTGTTTCTGATCCATCAACTCCTACGGTTGTTTCCGGGCAATGTCCTGCTGTCGGGATGATATTGAAAGCGGTAGGATTGGCATTTACCACCACAGCTCCGCTCATCATTGAAGTACATCCATTAGCGTTGGTAGCAATAGCAGTATAAACTCCTGATAAAGTCTGTACGCCAAAACTAATGGCTGCACCAGTACCTGTAACAGGAACTCCCATGTTAATTGTTCCGTTCATACGGAGTTGGTAGGTAGCACCTATTTCTGAATTATCAAGTCCTATGGATGCACCTGCACAAATAATGCCTGCCGGTGTCATAGAATAAATTGCCGGAGCCACATTGGATATAATAGTTGTACCGTTCATTACGGCGCTGCAATAGGTTGAAACAAAATAGGCTTCAATACTATAATTGCCCGATGTTAATTGTGGTCCGAAAGTAATTGAGCTTCCTGTTCCGGGAATAGTATCTACTCTTACATTACCGTTCAGAACAAGGATATAATTTACGCCAACTTCTGATCCGTCAAGTCCAAGAGCTGTCCCCTGGCATTGGGTTCCTGAAGGTATGATATTAAATGCTACTGGTAAAGGACTGATATTTACCGTTGTACTCAAAGTTCTGGTACATCCGTTGCTGTTTGTGGCAATTACTGTGTATGGCCCTGTAAGGATCTGGGGGCCAAAGTCGATTGCTGCACCTGTTCCTGCTAAGGCAACGCCTATGTTTGTACTGCCGTTCCAGCGTAACTGGTAGTTTATGCCGATCTCTGAATTTGCGACACCTATATTGGCGCCTTCGCAAGCTATGCCTGAAGGAGTCATGGCATAATCAATAGGAGCGGCAAGGATAATTGAACTGCCATTCATCTGCGAAGAGCAGTAAGAAGCCGAATTATAGGCAACTACAGTGTAAGTTCCAGCAACGGACTGTGGGCCGAAGTCAATAACTCCGCCTGTTCCGGGGATGGTATCCATATTTACAGTACCGTCCAATACAAGAATGTAGCTGAAGTTTAGTTCGGAACCGTTTACTCCTATTGAAGATCCTGCACAATGGCTGCCACCTGGTATGGTGATGAAAATTGCAGGTAGCGATTCAAGTACTGTGCTGTCGCTCATCATGGTGTTACACCCTGTAAGGTTGTTTACTGCTCTTATAGTGTATGTGCCTGGGAGTGACTGCGGACCAAAACTGATTGAGCTTCCGGTGCCGGCAACAGGTGATCCTATGTTAAATATCCCATCCATAAGCAGCTGATAGCTTACTCCGCTTTGTGAATTGGAGAGGCTTACGGTTGTTCCAACACATTGCAATCCTGCTGGCAATAACTGGTATTTTATAGGGCTGTCGTTCATAACGGTGGTGCCGTTCATCGTGATCTGACAGTATGAAGTCTGGCTGATGGCAATAATAGTGTAATTGCCTTCGGTAAGCTGAGCACCGAAACTTAATGGTGCTCCTGTTCCGGAAATAGTATCTACATGAATTGCATTGTCAAGCAACAATACGTAATCAACACCAATCTCTGAACCGTTTAATCCTATGATGTCTCCCTCGCAAGCTGTTCCGTTAGGAGTAATTGTGAAAACAGTAGGATCCGAAAAAAGTGTAGCACTGTCATTCATGTATGAAACACAGTTGGTAGTTGCATCAATTGCAATTGCTGAGTATATTCCCGGTAGTCCGGCTGAGCCTATTACCAGGGCTGATCCTGTTCCTGCAACAGGTGAGCCAAGATCGAAAGTTCCGTTCCAGCGGAGTTGGTAGTTCACACCTATTTCCGAACCGGTAAGACTGATTATCTGTCCGGGGCAAAGTATGCCTGCCGGAATTACGTTAAATACCTGTGGCGGAATGCTGATAAATGTACTTCCATTCATCATAGCCTCGCAGCCGGTGGTAATATTCACAGCTTTTATTGTATATGTCCCTGTTGCAAATTGAGGGCCGAAATCAAGGAATCCGATAACTCCTGTTCCTGCAATAGTATCAATCGGGATACTATTAAGAAGTAGGTAATAATTCAATCCTGCATCCGATCCGTTCAAGCGGAGAATAGTTCCCGGACACTGTGATCCTGTGGGGTTCATTGTGAATATAGTAGGTGCCGGATAGACTATTATAACAGCACTGTCGTTCATCATCTGACTGATGCCTGCTGTTGCATTGATAGCACGTACTTCGAATAAGCCAGGCACAGTATAAGGTCCCCAGGTCATAGGCGCATTGGTTCCTGCAGCAAGGGCTCCGTATGGGAAACCATTCCTTAACAGTTGATAATCGATACTGCTTTCGGAACCGGTAAGGTGAATAAAAAGTCCGGGCTCGCCTTCGCATATTACTCCGCCACCATATACATTAAATGACAGAGGGAAAGGCAGTATGGTGATGCTTACACTGCCGTTCATAAGAGCTGTACATCCTGTAACTATATCGGTTCCTTCTATTGTGTATGTACCACCTAAAGTCTGGAATCCGAAATTTAATGGTGATCCTGTTCCTGCAACGGCAGAACCTACAGGATTGTTATTGCAAAATAGCTGGTAGCTGATACCCAAATCACTTTGAGCTAATCCTATTTCCCTGCCTGCACCTCCGATAGGATATGAGCCGCCACCGGTTACCAGGTAGGCTGAAGGAGGCGGAAGTATCAATACCGAAACACTTCCATTCATAGTATTGGTGCAACCTGTAATATTATGGGTTGCAATTACGGTATAGTTAAAAGCGGCCGTACGGTTGCCAAAACTAATAGGCGCTCCGGTTCCTGTAACTGCCGGTCCATCAGGGATACCACCTCTTAAAAGCTGGTAGTTGGTGTTTGGTTGCGATCCGCTGAGCCCGATATTTACACCAGGTCCGGCATAGCAGTATGATCCGCCACCGGTTACACCATATTGCAGAGGAAGCGGGTTCACGATTACGGTAATGGAAGCAATAGCAGTATTAAAACCATCATTAGCTGTTACAGTGTAGGTGGTATTAACATCCGGCGATACAACGGGGTTTTGATCTGTCGAAGTCCAGACTGGTGTACCTGCAGGAGTGCAAGTCCATGCGAAAGTATAAGTGCCCGATCCGCCCGAAACTGAAGCTGTAAGCTGCGCCGTTGAAGCATCAGCACATATCTCAGCTGGTAATGTGGAAGCCACTACATTGATTGCATTCCCCGTTAAGGAAATGGCAACCTGATCATTGCCTACACATCCATTTCCATCAGTAACGGTTAGGGTGTAAGTTGTATTTGAATACAAATTTGTGGTTAAAGGTGTTGCTGAATTTGATCCTGTGGCGATATATGTAAGTGGTGCCCAGGCATAATTCATTGCACCAAATCCGCCCGAAGCTGATCCGTTTAAAGTAGTACTTATTCCAAAAGCAATTGTCTGGTCAGCTCCTGCATTAGCAACAGGAAGTGAATTAATAGAAACAGCTACACTGCTTCCCATATTTACTGTACATCCGGTAGAAACACGTGTGCCTACAACAGTATAAATTCCTGCCATGGTTTGGTTTCCAAAACTGATAGCTGCGCCTGTACCTGAAACCGGTGATCCGATAGGAGTAATGTTATTGTATAACTGATACGATACTCCTGATTGTGATCCGGATAAACCTACTACAACGCCTGTTCCTCCCTGGCAATAGCTTCCGCCACCTGTGAGTACAAACTGGTTAGGAAGTGGATTAACTGTTACTGAAACAGAAGCTGTTGAAGAGTTAAAACCATCATTAATTGTTACGGTATAAACTGTACTCACAAATGGGGATACTGTTGCAGTAGCCGAGGTCGAAGTAAACCCGGCAGGAACTGATGTCCATGAGTAAGTATATGTTCCTGAACCGCCTGTTGCGTTAGCATTTATTGTGGTACTTTGTCCAAAGCAAATACTTGCAGGTGCTGCCGAAGGAGACGCTGTTACCGGTGTTCCAACTACAAATACGGTCATCGGGTCGTTGGTGCTGCAGCCTTCAGCATCGGTTACTGTGAGTGTGTAAGTGCGGGTAAGTATAAGGTTCGTAGTCTGGGGAGCAAGTGTATTTGCCCCTGTGTTGATATACGAATTTGGTGTCCACGAATAGCTCAGCATACCTGTGCCGCCGCTGGCAGTTCCGTTCAATGTGGTATATGTTCCATAAGGAATTGTAAAATCAGCGCCGGCATTTACTAGCGGTAATGCATGCACGGTAACAACCAGGTTAACCGGAATGCCCGGGCACAATGATGGAGCTTGCCCTATCGGAGTGAGCACGTATGTTACGTTAATATCATTGTTTGTTGTATTGATAAGGGTTTCGCTGATCAAAGCACTTGAGCCTGATCCCGGTGCATTGCTTATGCCGGAAACTGGCCCCCTCGACCATGTAAAAGTTGTGCCTGGCAAATTACTGCCAATAGTATAACTGAAAGGCTGGCCACTGCATACATCCGATACAAGACTGCTGTTAATCGAAGGTGAAGGATTTACAGTGATTGTATAGGTGGCTGGTGTTCCGGGGCAACTGGGACTAAAATTTGAAGTTGGAATTATTTGGTAAGTTACTGTTCCTGCAGTGATGCCGCTATTAAAGATCGTTTGTGCCGGGATGGTATTTCCACCACTTGCAATAAACCCGGAAACCGAAGCTGATGACGGAGTTGCAATCCAGGTGAAGGTGGTGCCTGCAACGTTTGATAACAGGTTAACATTCGAAGATGTTGCCCCGTTACATATGGTTTGCGACATACTTGCATTGGTTACGGCCGGTAATGGATTTACCGTTGCAATATGTGTGGCTGAAGTACCTGTACATCCGTTGTATGATGGGATAACTGAGTAGGTTACAGTGCCTGGAATTACAAGGGTGTTATTGATGGTTTGAGCTGGAATCGAAGCCGTTCCCGAAGCTGTGTAACCTGTAATTCCGGGACCTGAAGGAGCTGCCGTCCAGGTATAAGTTGTTCCGCCTACAGGCGAACTGAAAGTTACAGGAGTTATCGCTGTTCCGCTGCATATTGATTGGCTGCCCAGGCTGAGGTTTACAACAGGATTAGGATTAACGGTTAATGTGTAATCAACCGGTGTGCCGCTGCATGCATTTGCAGTAGGAGTTATAGTGTATACGACTGTCCCTGAAGTGCTGGTCGAATTAAGTAATGTTTGATTTATTGTAGCTGTGTTTCCACCGGCGTAGCCTGTTATTCCGGGTGTGCCGTTGGCAGTCCAGTTATAGGAGGTACCGGCCACACTCGATGAAAGTGCCAGGTTAAATGTGGCGCCTGAGCATTGACTTGACGATACCGGATTATTGGTAACAGCAGGAATTGGATTAACTGTAACAATAAAATTTGTTGGTCCGTTGGTACAACCGTTTAAACTCATCATTACGGCGTATGTTACCAGGCGTGGTACATTATCATTGTTAATAAGCGTTTGCGAAATAGTTGAACCGCTGCCATTGGTGAATCCGGTAACATTACCAACTGCCGAAGCTGTCCATGTAAACGTAATTCCGGGAACATTGCCAATAAGGTTGATAACTACATTTTGTCCTGAACATGAAACCGGAAACGCAGGTACTACCGAAAGTACAGTTGCGGGGAAAACAGTTACCGTAACTGTTATCGGGCTTCCGGAACAGCCGTTATAAGTTGGAGTAATGGTATAGATAACATCATGAGGAGCATTGGACGTGTTCGTAAGAGCTTGCGCAATCACATTGCCGGTTCCGTTACTTAATCCTGTGATTGAACCGGGTGCGGTTGCAGTCCATGAAAATGTAGTGCCGACAACGTTCGACGATAGCGCGATATTGGTTGTAGTACCGGAACAATGGGTTAAAACATTTTGTGCAACTAATACTACAGGTTCCGGATGGACATTTACTATATAATCGTTAGGAATACCAGCACATCCGTTTATACTTCCACTGGGAATTATATGGTAAGTAACTGTTCCGGTTGTATTTGTAGAGTTTGAAATTGTTTGCGATGCAATGGAATTTGTTCCGCTGGCAGTAAACCCGGTGATACCTGGTGTAGCGGTTGCTGTCCAGGTGAATGTGGTTGAAGGAACATTTGAAGTTAAAACCACGGCAGTTGTGTTATCTCCTGTGCAAATAGTCTGTTGCATTGGAGTGTTGCTGACAATTGGTGAAGGGTTAACAGTAATCACATAGTTTACCGGAGGACCGTCGCAGCTTGTTGGTGCTGGTCCATGTGGTGTTACAGTATATGTAATTGTTCCTACAGTAAGCAGCGAATTAAAAATCTGCATTGCAGGAATATTGCCTGATCCTGAAACCTGAAAACCAGTAATTCCTGCCGAAGCAACTGCTGTCCAGGTAAAGGTAGCGGATGCTAAAGCTGATTGGAGTATAACAACTGAGGTTGATAATCCAGCACATACATCCTGCGAAAGCACAACATTGCTAACAGTAGGTATGGGGTTAACCGTTGCAGTAAAAATAAATGGCACTCCCGGGCAGTTTGTTGGAGCCGGACCTGTTGGCGTTATGGTATAAGTAACCTGGGCAGGTGTTACTGAGTTTGCAGGAAGCGATAAAATATCATGAATGTTTCCACTTCCCGAAGCGGTGTTTCCGGAAACGGTTCCGGCAGTTACCGTTGATGTCCATGTATAAGTTGTTCCGGCAACAGCACTTGTTGGATGATAATCAATATTTACTCCGGTGCATATTGCTTTTGCAGCAGCACTGTTAATGGTTGGATTAGGATTTACCTGTACAACCACTACATTTGAATATTCATCCAGACAAGGAGGTGAAGAAGTAACCAGCCTGTACCAGGTTGTAACTGAGGTTGGTCCCGGTTGATAGGTTAATCCGTTAGCACCAGGAATGTTGCTGAATCCACCCGAAGCACTGGTGGTACTCATCTGCCATTGATAGGTATAGGTTCCGCTGCCTCCGGTTGATGGAGCTGCAGTAATTAAGGCCGGAGTATTACCCGGACATATTTGTGTATTCGATTGTACTATTCCAGGAATTAATTCAGGGTTCACCTGAATGGTAACCTTCGAAGTATTTGCGCAATTCGTAGTCTGATCGGCTCCGATAATCTGGTAAGTTGTTGTTGAATAAAGAGTTTGGGTTATAGGGTTAGTTTGTGTTCCGAATAAGGAAGGGGGATCAATCCAGACCCATACCACATTAGGGCCAGTTGTCACAAAAAGTGAAACCTGCTGTCCTTCGCAAATTACCGAAGCACTGCTGAATAAAGATACCAGAGGAAGGGGCTTGATAGAAACAGTTACCGGTGCGGAGGGGAACGGGCATCCCCCAACCATTACGGTATAGTTGCCGGCGTCATAGGCATAACAAGTGTTGTTAGTATCTCCTGGTAATGGGTTTCCATCCTTGTACCATTGCCAGGTAGTTCCGGATGAAGGCGAACATGCCATGAGAACTGAGTCGCCCGCACACACATTTGCGCTTGCGGGGGTAGCAGTAAGAGTTGGGGGACATTGTGCCTTAACACTAAAGCTTACAAGTGTTAACAAGAAAACAGGAAGTATTTGTCTGTACGACATAACTACCCCGTAAAGGTTGAGTAAAGCCCGTTTCATAGTTCCTCTGTGTAGGTAAATAATTAATAATCAGATAAGTGTAGTAAAGGACAAGTTGTACAAGTTGTGGAGTGTATTAGTTAATAGCTATCATCCCAATTTGTAATATAAAATTTGTTAAAATCTTTTTCATAAAATTTTAATGGTTTATTTGTGAAGCTTTTATATCCTTTTTATTTTGCATACAAACTGTTGTTTCATGCATATGCCTGCCATTTATAACTTCGTATATAACCGGTTTTTTATCCGAAACTGCAGATTTAGCGATATGTTATCCTGTAAATCCTGTAAAATGCTATTTTTGCATTGTTTATGAACGGCCTTTCCGAAAAGGATTATATTTTGCATCAATAATCATCACAACGGTTTTTACCTGAAGATCTTAAACTGCGATTGTCGCATACTTAACTCATTATTCTAACAGATATGGATCCAATTCTAAAAAAAATACAGGCTAGTATCCCGGATTATCCTGGCCGCAGCGAAATTCTCAGGCAGATTCTCGGTTTGCTCGATCTCACAACCCTCGAAGGAACTGACAATGATGAGCGGATTAAAGTATTGTGTAATAAAGCTTTAAGCTTTGGTAACTATGGACTGCCACTTCCTGCAGCAGTTTGTGTTTATCCACCGTTTATAAAACTCGCCCGTAAATTACTGGATGGCTCAGGCGTTAAAGTTGCCTCAGTAGTTGGAGCTTTCCCGTCGGGACAATTACCGCTTCACCTGCGTGTAAATGAGTGTTCCTATGCAGTTTCCGAAGGAGCTGATGAAGTCGATATGGTAATTTCGCGTGGAGCTTTCCTTGCAGGGGAATATGAGTTTATTATTGATGAAGTGTCAGCTATGAAACAAGCATGTGGCAATGTTCATCTCAAAGTAATTCTCGAAACCGGTGAACTTGGTTCACTTGACAATATAAAACTCGCTTCGGAACTGGCCATCATGGGTGGTGCCGATTTTATTAAAACATCGACAGGCAAAATTCAACCCGCAGCTACTCCCGAAGCAATGTTGACCATGCTGAAGGTAATACACGCTGAGAATGTGATAAACGGCAGAATGACCGGAATAAAACCTGCCGGGGGTATTTCAACTCCCGATCAGGCAATGGTTTATTATTTGCTTGTTAAATACATTAATGGCGATGAATGGTTAAATAATCAATACTTCCGGATAGGCGCAAGCCGGCTTGCCGATGGCATTCTGGCTGAATTGCAGGGGAAATAAACCAGGAATCAGATTAACCTGTGCCTTTCTATACCATTAACCCTCTTCCAATACGTTTGCACAAATTGAGAAAACTATTCATTCTTTTTGCCTTCCTTCTGCCTGCACATTTTGTGGATGCTCAAACATCGCTTGATACTGCCGTTAACTTCACTGTTAAGGATGTAAATGGGGTCACTCATCGACTTTACGAATATCTTGAACAGGACAAAATTGTAGTAATCGATTTCTTTACAATTACCTGCGGCCCTTGCTCCACATATGCTCCATTGATCAACGAATCGTATTATCATTTTGGATGCAATTCATCCAATGTAGTTTTTCTGGGTATCAACTGGGGTGCTGATAATGCAGGCGTTTCCAGTTTTGGTGAAACGTACGGTGTTTACTATCCCGAAATAAGCGGCACCGAAGGCAATGGAAATCATGTGGTTGAGGATTTTGGGATTCTATCCTATCCAACTGTAATTTTAATAATGCCCGATTCGTATATTGCTGAAAAATACATCTGGCCACCTTCTACAGAACACCTCGATAGTATTATATCAGCACACGGAGGTTTAATTTCGGTGTGCAATACCCCTGTTTCAGCCGTTACTGAAGCTGCTGCCGGAAAAAATAAAATACTTTCACTTTTCCCTGTTCCAGCTGGTTCCTCAGTTACCTGCACAACTTCTTTAACTGATGTAGGGTCATTTGAAATCCGATCCGTTTCCGGAATTACTGCAATGGCTCCTGTACCTGTAAATCCCGGCGAAAGTACCTGTGTTAAAACATCTCACCTGGAGCAGGGGTATTATTTGATGGTGCTGCGGAATAAATCAGGAACGATTGTTGATTATAAACCTCTTATCATTCAGAATCGATAAAAGGATACTGATTTTGATTCATAGTGAGAAATTTGCACGATTCTTGCGTTACTTTTAGTTTTCAGTGCAATTATTTAAAAGTTAGTAATAAATTTGTGGTTCATTATTAAAAGTAAATTATGAAAAATGCATTTCGTTTATTTCTGCTTATCGCTGCTATAGCAAGCGTTATTTACACAGGCTGCGAACCTGCCGATGAAGAGACTTCAGGCGACGACTCCCGCGACCCTTTTATCGGAGTGTGGCAGTTTGCCGAAAGCAGCTCGTTTAAAAGTACTGATGGACAGAGTTATATAGTTACCATTAGCAAAGATCCGGACAACAGTAGCCAGGTTATTCTCGAAAATTTCGGAAATCCGGGATCACAGTCCATATTTGTAACAGGGCTTGCTACCTCCAACCAGATTGTTGTTTCGTCGCAGAGCCTGAGTAACGGATGGGTGGTCGAAGGATCCGGAAAAATTACCAATGCCAATCAAACTGCCATGTCATGGTCCTATTCAATTATTGCTGGTGGCGATAAGGAATATTACACAGCAACAGCTTCAAAGCAATAGCGCTGATGTGGCCATTTGCAGGAATTTTTGCCAGCACCTGAAACATAATTCAGGACAATAACTGCTAATCACATTTCACTGAATCAGTAAACGGAATTCCCCATTTCCTGAAAAATAAAAAGCCCCGTGGTGAAAATCCCGGGGCTTTTTTATTAGCCGGCAACGAATCAGGCAAAATCTATTTGCTTTGTGTGTTGGGATATTTATCCGGATTCAGATACTGTACCTTTTCAGGTTCTGCTGGTTTGTGAAGTGTCCGGAACCAGGGATTCCTCAACTGAGCCATACTGGGTTCTATTTCGCTCACATTTAACTTTTTACTTGCTGCCAGGTTTGTGATTTTGGGTTGCAGCGTGGCTTCCAGTTCAGTTAAACGGTTGATAACCTCAACATATATATTGTCGAGCAGTTCAATATGTTCCAGGTAATAGTCCATGCTTTTATTGAAATCATCCGGATCAATTCCGTGTTTCCGAAATACATGCGCAAACCTGATGCGCTGATCAATAGTATCATTCAGGCGGGAAAGCGAATCGCTCGAAATACGCAGGGTAGCTTCTGTAAGATGTATGTCAACCAGAATATTGATCATTTCGTCTTCATTCAGAGTGCCTGCCGGCTTTGAAGTGAATATGTTGTCGCACGAAACGGCCAACATTGCAATTGAAACAAACAAAATCCATTTCTTAATCATACTTTATTCCAGTACTAATTTTCCCTTCAGGAAGCAGGCGTATTAACGAATCATAAACTGGTGGAAGTGCGGTTATTTCCCGCCGTGTTTTTTCAGGTATTCAGCGTTGAGTTCTTTAATTACATCGCTGGTAACATTTAGTGTATCATTGGCATACAATATGTTACCGCCTTTTTGGAACCCAAGTATGTAGTCGAATTTGTATTTTTCGTTGTAACGCTTCAGGAAATTCATTACCGAATCAAGTATTGCTACATTCATTTCCATTTCACTTTGCTGCAGATCGGCTAAATACCTGTCGCGCAGTCCATAAATCTGCTGCTGGTTTTGCTGAAGTTGCCCGTAAATTTCCTGTGCACTTTTATCACTTAGCGTTTTCTTTGCCATCTGATCTTCGAAATAGGCTGCATCTTTTTCAAGTGCTTTTTGTTTTGAAGCAACTTCTCCTTCGAGGCGTCGTCCTTTGGCTTCAAGGTCTGTACGCATTTTCTTTACCAGTTCGTAATTGTTCAAAATGCTGTCGTTGCTTACAAAAGCAACCGAAATGGATCCTTTATTAGCCTTATCGATAGCTCCGGATATGGCATTACCGGAATTTCCCGATCCTGTGAAATGCAGGATATATAGAATAATGAGTCCGGCAAGCATTACCAGGTTGAGCGTGAGCAACAGCGGATTGATTTTGTTTCCGGCTGGTGCAATAGGAGCATCTGGCTTAACGCTTGGTTCCTGCATAACTGCATTTTGTTCGCTGTTAGATGTGTTTTCAGTGCTGTTGTTGATTTCTTCGGTCATCTTTTTGGGGATATCGGGATTAATATAAAAACAACCTGATTCATACAATTATGAAACAGGTTGCGAAGTTAAAAAAAACACTTATTTATCAAGCTATTAGTTACCAACTTCTGAGATGTATTTTATGCGCATCAGCCTGATTTCTTCTTCGGTGAATTCATTTTCACCCAGATCTTTGAGCGCTTCTTCCACTGAATCTGTTTCAGCTTCTTTAAAATATTCAATAATCTCTTCCTGGTGGTAAGGGTCTATGGTTTCGTTGAGGTAGTAACTGAGGTCTAATTTAGTCCCCGAATCTACTATGCTTTCGATTTCTGTGAGTAATTCGTCGGCAGTAAGATTTTTTGCAACAGCAATATCTTCGAGCGAAATTTTACGATCGATATTTGTAATAATATAGACTTTGAGCCCCGATTTATTTACTACCGATTTTACAACCATGTCCATCGGACGCATGATCTCATTTTCTTCGACATAGGATGAAATCAGCTCCAGGAACGGTTTTCCGTATTTCTGCGCCTTGCCTGCACCGACGCCTGTAATGCGCTGAAGTTCGTCCATACTGATCGGATACTGTATCGCCATATCTTCGAGCGAAGGATCCTGAAATATAACAAAAGGAGGAAGGCTTTCTTTGCGGGCGATTTCTTTACGAAGGTCTTTCAAAAGCGAAAAAAGCGTTTTGTCGGTGGTGCTGGTTCGTGCGCCGCCTCCTGCCATCATTTCGTCATCATCTCCTTCTTCGGGATCGGCATCCTTGGCAACCATTACTGCGTATGGTTTTTTAAGGAACTTCTGCCCTTCGGGAGTGATCTTTAAAATGCCGTAATTTTCAATATCTTTGATTACGAGCCGTTCGATAAGCATTTGGCGCAGCACTCCATCCCAGAAACGCTCACTTTCCTCCATGCCCTTACCGAATATCTCCAGTTCGTTATGCTTATACGATTTTATATTGGAAGTAACTTTTCCTATCAATATGCTAACGATGTGTTTTGCTTTGCATAATTGTTTAGTCGCAAGTACAGCTTCCAGCGCAAGGTCAACATATTCGCGGCCGTCAATTTTAGTTTTCGGATGAAGACAGTTGTCGCAGTTGCCGCAATTTTCCTCCTGATATACCTCGCCAAAATAGTGGAGCAACTGCTTTCGCCGGCACATGGCCGATTCAGCAAACGAAACCACTTCCATCAGCAATTGATTGGCAATTTCCTGCTCGGCTACTCCTTTGTTTTTGCTGAATTTTTCGAGTTTTTCAATGTCTTCGTAAGCATAAAATGCCAGGCAGATACCTTCTCCATCGTCGCGGCCTGAGCGACCTGTTTCCTGGTAATACCCTTCGAGGCTTTTAGGCATGTCGTAATGGATCACAAAACGCACATCCGGTTTGTCGATCCCCATTCCGAAAGCAATGGTTGCTACAATTACGTCAGCTTCTTCCATCAGGAATTTATCCTGGTTTTCGACACGCACTGCCGAATCCAGACCCGCATGGTAAGGTAATGCTTTGATGCCGTTAACCACCAGGGTCTCCGATAGCTCTTCGACCTGCCTGCGGCTGAGGCAATAAATAATCCCCGATTTACCCATATGCATTTTGATAAACCGGATCACATCTTTATTTACATCCTCATTCTTCTGCTTAACTTCATAGTAAAGGTTAGCACGGTTAAATGATGATTTGTAAAGTGCGGTTTCCTGCTGTCCCAGGCTTTTCAGTATATCCTGCTGAACTTTGGGCGTAGCCGTTGCAGTTAATGCAAGAACAGGTACATCCTGCCCGATGGCATCAATTATCGGACGGAGTCTGCGGTATTCAGGCCTGAAATCATGACCCCATTCCGAAATACAATGTGCTTCGTCAATAGCGTAAAATGATATTTTTATATCTCTGAAAAAAGCAATATTTTCTTCCTTTGTCAGCGATTCGGGTGCAACATAAAGAAGTTTTGTCTTTCCTTCGGTTAAATCACTTTTAACCTGTGTGATCTCGCTTTTCGAAAGTGAGGAGTTGAGCACATGAGCAATGCCTTTATCGGCACCAAATTGTCTCATGGCGTCTACCTGGTTTTTCATCAGGGATATCAGGGGCGAAATGATTATTGCAGTTCCTTCCATAATCATAGCAGGAAGCTGGTAGCACATCGATTTGCCGCCTCCGGTAGGCATAATTACAAATGTATCGTTGCCTGCAAGTACATTACGGATTATAGCTTCCTGATTTCCTTTGAAACTCTCAAATCCGAATATCTTTTTGAGTGTAGTGCGCAAAGGGTAATCTTTGAAATCTTCATTCTTTTTCATTCCACGAGCATTATTCATGTATTCACACCATTTGCTGGTGTAGTAGGTTTTATAAATCAGTCATATCAATAGGCCGGCATAATACTGCTGTGAGGTAAACCCAATGCAGCTGGTTGTATTTTATGCTGGTTCAACGTAATCATCGAAAGCAGAACAATCCTTTCGTGACTATACCTTACTTATATAGAGTAAGATTATTGAAGCTTGCCTTTGTTTTAGGTAAAGTTAATACAACTTTATCGTTAATCAGAAAAAAAAAATATTAATTACATATTTTTTTTACAGATCCGGACTAACAAGCGCAAAAACAAATGATTGTGATTTTTCAGAATAGTCTGCTGATTTATTTATTTGACTTTAATCAAATACAAGCAGATCTGTATCACAAAAGTTTTATTGAGAATCCTGTTTCAAAATGATGAATTTCAACTTGATATGGCAGGCTTCCCAAAAAGGGTGCAAAATTATGATTAAAATCAAAACAATCAGCAGATAAAAAATATTTATTATTAATCCGTATACTATTTTATTATTGACAACGTAATCTGTTGTTTTTCAGCTTACCTTGCTAAATTGGAGCCCGGAAATCAATTTGCATTATAATTCCCTTTCTACTTGCAACCTGAAAAGAAGGGATAAATATTATTTTAATGTGCTGTAAACAAATTTTGAAGAATAAGATTTTCTGACTTCTGACAATTAGTGCGGTTGAAG
>CAZOXJ010000041.1:3337-24199 GCA_964583325.1 uncultured Lentimicrobiaceae bacterium | reverse complement strand
CAAAGCTTTACTGCCGAATCTTCGCGAACGGAAACGGCGTTAAATTTGGCAAGCAGTTTTCTGCATTCGTCAGTTTGTTCAGGCGTAAATTCCCAATTATCAACACCGAAAGATGCAGCGTAGGAGATACGTTTTGGGTTAACGGTACCATCAATAAAACCAAGAAAATGATTTGCCAGGCGGGGTGAGTATTTAGGTCGCCAAACCTGGTCGCTGCCAACCACATACGCATCGAATTTATATCGGCTGAGCTTTTCAAAATCACTTTCCGATTTCAGGAAATCGGTCGTTTGTATATTTTCGCTTAAAAACCGATTTGTATGCTGGTCAATTACAAGTTCCTCCTTAGCCGTAGCCCACGAACGGATTACGCCCATTTCACCGCGTATAATACTTTTAATCAACCGGTTAGTTGACGACAAAACCTTGAACTTGAAAGGCATTATACGGTTTCGGCGGTTCACCGACCATACTTCGTGTCCCATTTGCTTCAGGACGGTTTGCAGTGCGAATGCCTGCAGCAGTCCACCGTAATTTGAATTAAAGGGCAGAGTGATTATTCCTATTTTCATCCTTTTTCGGTATTAATATTTCGGAACTCAGCATGATTTTTTACAGATGTTCAACTGTTATTTCTTTTGCATTTTTTCGTGGTGATGATGCGATTGAAAATTCGCCGGGTACGTAACCACACGATATAATCATCAGAAGGACTTCATTTTCAGGAATGTTTAAAATTTTCCGAAGTTTCGTATCCTTGTCATTAGTTACACTCCAGTTGAGCGAACAGGCTCCTATCCGGTTAAAATGCAGTGCATTTAACAAGGTCATTATAAACATGCCCCCGTTTAAATGATTTTCATTCCGTTCGTGTATATCTTTTGTGGTTGAAATAACCGAACTTATTACCAGCAACGTTTCAGCCAGGTGTCCGAATCCCCGGTTCCCGTTTTGTATTTCAAGTATCCGGGTTTTCTGTTCGGCTGATTTAACTATATGCACACGGGTAGGCTGGCGGTTACAAAAGGAAGGTGATTTTTGCGCCAGCTCAATGCAGCGGTGCAATACGGCTATGGGTATTTGCTGCGCGGTATAATTCCGGACGGAATAACGCGACATGCAAAACAGGTCGAAAGGTTTATCAACGTCCTTAAAATACTCATCGCTGCTTAATTTCAGCTGTTTTAAGCCTTCGATGGAATTAAAAAGGTTTCCGAGAAGTCCGAGTTTTTCAACAACGTCATTATCCAGGCCGAAGTTAATGTGCTCGTGAAATTCCTTATATTCTTTTAATACAGAAACGGATTGCCTGAACTCCATTTCGTCCTGAGGCAGGTTCATTTTCAGGTATTTCAAAACGGTGTTTACTAAACTTAGTACCACCGGTTTGCCGAAACCCGGCCGGGGAACCGGCATGGTTAAACCCTTTTCAACAATGTGATATGCAAGTGTGAGATCGCGTTTAACTTTTTCAACTTCCGAATCATTGTACACTTTATCGTGAACACGCCTCTGCAGATCGTAATCGCAAGCTTTCCGGGCAGTATGAAGATAATAGAGGTAAAGTAACCTTTGAGGCATCAATTTCTTCAACTTATTTTTTAGCGCTTCCATGGTAAAACAGGATTAATTTTCAATGTTTTTCTCTGATTCTGGTTTCATCACCAGTGTTTATTGTTTAAATCGGAATGGAAAAATTCCGGTCATCGTATTTTCAGCTTTTTCAGTACACGATTCAATGGCTTTTTCATTAAATCACGTTCCGATTGATTCATGCCGGCAAACCAGAATATGGGGATATAAATAAGCGAAAACAGCATTACGCCTAAGCCCAGTGCGAAGATGTTATTTAACTCCACGAACCTGAGCAGGAAAAAAGCAGTGCTTCCCAAAATCAAAGGAGTAAACGACATTTTGCCAATTTCTTTCCAGAATTTTGGTATATCAATACCCTGTTTTTTGTAATAATAGATATTCATAACAATGATATGGCCAAGAACCAAACCAGTGCATATGGCGGCAGCACATCCTATTCCGCCGTATTTTTTTACCAGCAGAAGTTGTAATGCTAAACTGAAAACCGCGATGGCTATATACAGTAATGCCCTGAATTTCACTTTATTCCGGGCTTGTAAAATGGTGATGCCTAAATTTTGAATTAAGGGTATGGTAAGAGGGATGAAGAACAACAAAGCGATGATATAAACATCAGCATAATCGGCTCCTGCCCAGATAATGATGAATTGTTTGCCAAAAATGATAAAGCCGGTAAGTATAAATGCCATCACGATGAACTGTATGCGACCTGTACGGATAAACAGATCCGATATTGATTTATCGGATTCGGAATAGGTGGTCATGGCAGTTATCCTGGGAAGAAAAACTCCCGAAATAGCTGTCGAAAAAGCCATATACATCTGCTCAAGCTGTATGCCTACGGCAAAAACCGCAACAGCCGCTGTACCTACAAAAGCGCCAAGAACGAGTTGCCCGGTACTCCAGTAAAGCCTGTCGATGATAGCACCCAGGAATATAAAAAACGAATACATGGCTATTTCTTTCAAAAATCCCCATTTGAATTCGCGGAAGTAAAATTTGATCCTGAGTTTATACTTGCAGTACCAAAAGTTTATCAAGAGACTGGTGACGTTAAAAACAGTAATCAGCACAACCATTCCGATAGCCCGGTACCCGAGTTTAAGCAGCAATATCATTATCAGCGTGTTGAGAATAATCCGCACTATCTGTATTGATTTCTGAAAAATAAAATCTTCGTAGGCTGTAATGATGGATCCGAATATGCTGAAAGGAAATGTAAAAGCCAGGTTAAACACCATCAGCAGCATGAGTATGCGTGCTTTGCCCAGCTCTTCAGCCGACATGGTACTGCCAAAAATAGCCTCTACATTGAAATACAATACCAGCCCCGCCGCCAGTGCAATTAGAGCGATAAACGAATAGAGCACGATAAACATCCCGAACATGGAGTACTGCTCATCGGTTTTGCCTTCGGCCCTGAATTTAGCTGTGTACCTTACAATCGCATTTCCAAATCCCAGGTCGAGAATAGTGAGGTATGCAACCACAGAGGCAACCAGCGAATACAAACCATATTCGCTTTGGCCCATCATGCGGAGCATATACGGAGTATAAAGCAACCCTACAACGTTGCTCAACCCCAATATTGCATAGGATAATACGGCACCGGCTTTTAGCTGATTTACACTCATAGTGGCAGATAAATAATCCTATCCATTTAAATCACTTATTTTAATTACTGTTTGCGCAGAAAAAGCTTTCGGCTTTTTACACGGCCACATTCAACTTCTGATTTTCCCTGGCAGCATCAGCCTCAAAAACTTCGGAATTTAACATCAGGGCCATTGACATGTAGATTAATACACTTGTTGGCATTTGCCCCAAAACCATATTTCCGTAAGAGGCAATCATAATTCCGAACATTCCGGAGACCAGCGCTGCCATTTTCATTTTCACTATCGGGTCGCGTATTCTGAACATGATTTTAAAGGAAGCTTTTATGATTATGTAGAAGAGAATCATCAGATGCAGTAGTAAGCCTACAATACCTTGTTCGGCCCAAATCAGTACATACCAGCTATCGGGTGGCACGTTGGATAAAAATGCGTTAGGAGCAAATTTCCGGGCTTTACCGCCGGCATGCCCAATGCCGCCACCAAAAGGACGGGTTGCCAGGTAAGTTTTAAGTTTTTTCTGGTTGTTCAGGCGAACCTGCAGTGATGGATCATCAGGATTAAATGCCGATCGCATTCTCCGTATTTCGGGGTTGCCCTGACCGATAAAGGTATATTTGAAAAATATGAAAAACGATGCGATCAATATAAAACCTGCTATCAATTTTACCTTATCCTTTTTGAGGATAAAAAAAGCAGCCAAACCGGCAAATGGAACGCTCAAGGCACCGCGGGTTCCGGAAATAATCAGACCGTAAAATGCCAGTAATGCAACAACAGCAAAAAACAGTTTAATACGCTTATCCTTCTGCACAAAAGCAACAATGCTTGCCACTACGGCCGAATAGCCCTGGTTTGCTCCAAATTGCCCTGCATCGCTCAAAAATGAAAAAACCCGAAGTTTACCATGCAAAATATGAGTTAAGGCATTCCCTTCATTAAGCCATTTCCTTTCAGCAAAGTCAACACCAATTGTATCCTGCATGATGCCTTTGGCAGTTGCCATCAGCGATAAAATTCCCCACAAAATGAAAACAACATCTAATTTTTTGTTTGTATCGATAAATAGTAATGTAAGCGGCACAATAAGCAGCATATATAACGCCAGCCCCCGTCCGGCAAACCAGGCTTCGGTGCTTACAGCTTCAGGGTTTATTAACTGGAACACGAAGTAAGCGGTCCAGATAAATGAAATGAGTGTTATATCTTTCTTTGCCGGTGCGAAATCGATCCGTTTATGAAACCGGTTGAAAAATAGTGCAACATAGGTTAATATCAGCAGCCCATCCAGTAATATTCCCATCGGTATCCCTGAAGCATACCTGTTTATTCCAAGTAGTAAAAACCCAAAAACTATTGCGCAATAGAGCCCGAGAATAGGATATTTAAACAAGAGATACAACGATACAAATACTATTGGCAGTATTATAAGAACGATACCGCCAATAATACCCATTTTGCTTATCACAAAAGCTGATATAACCATGATACACATTATCAATGCAATGTATCCGGGTTTCGTCAGTTTGTTGGATCCTGATGTACTTTCGAAAGGATTCAGTATGGTAAGCATAAATTGATGTTATTCGCGGTTGTTTTTTTGAATTGGCTCGGAGAATGTTTTAGTGATTATGCTTTATTGCTTATTATTTTGCACAGCTTTTACAAAGGGCACTATACGACCGGCCAGTTTACAGAGTTAAATTCTCAGATGTGGTTTTTCGCATAAAACTCTAAGCGAAAAAGTTTTTTCATCAGCCTTCGCAGCCTGCTCCTTTTCTTTGGAAGATCGCCTAAAATGGATTCAATTACTTGTATTTCAACACCATTCAGGAAAAAGTGCGTTTGTTTATCCGTAAGTTTCATCAGTACATCCAGAGCTGCCTGGTCGGCATTGGACCAAACCCTGTTGGCACGGCATACCATTATTGGGATATCGGCCTCTGTAACAAGTTCAACCGGGTAAGGAAAGTACAGAATAGGCGGCAATTCAATTATCACATAGTCGGGAACGAAACTTAACTCAAAGGAATTCTGTTCAAGAATATCGTTGTAGTTTTTAGCAGAATAGAACTTTTCGTTAACCGTGTACACAAAATACTCTCCTGCATCCAGGCGTTTTTCGGAACTTTCGAGAAACGGGCTTTCGAAATTGATCCGCGAGTCGGGGTATCCTAATATCCAGCTGATAACAGACATACGTTGTTTGCCTTTGATTTTGGCAACAGGTTTGGCCGGGGCAGCGACTTCGGTGTAGCCAATCTGGGTAGTCTCTGTTTTAAGCAATGCTTCGTGCGAGAAATTCAGAACAAGTACTTTTTTCCCTTGCAATTTTAATTTCTGTGCAAGGTTTCCTGCAATTGCCGACTTGCCTTCGCCACCTAAAGTGCTGAATATTAATATTGTTTTGCTGCTTTTTTCAGATTTGCTTACCTTAGTGTACAGCTCAATATTCTGAATTGCAATTTCCAGCAAACGGTTTGTAATAAAAAGGAAATTGGTATTCTTGGCTTTGAGTAATATTCTAGGGAAGATTCCCAGCATTGGAATTTTTATTATTCCGGTAGCTTTGTCGGGGCTTTTGAGCGATTCGTCGAAATACTCCATCAAAAGAGCGCTGATAAGCACTATCAGGAAACCTACCAAGCCACCAATAACAATTAGCAGTTTGCGGTTGGAAGGGGTTGGAGTTAATGGGAAGTAAGGCGGATCAATAGCTTTCAGATTTGCCGATAGCTCATTATCCTGCATCTTGAGCTTTGCCAGGTTCAGGCCATGCAGTATTTCCAGAAATTCCTGCTCGGCAACCGAAATTTCTCTTTCTATTCTTTTTAGGTTAGCTCCGGCGGGGGCGTAAATGGCATATTGTTTCTGAAAATCAATGATTTTCTGTGTCATAACCACCAGGCCGGCTTTGCTGTTTTCTGCGTCTATTACATTGGCAATCCACTCGGAAAGTGTTGAGCTGAGCGGAAGTCCGTCAGTTGTATTTCCATATTTATACAATTCGCCAACAGCATCCTGTATGTCTTTTTTTAGTTTTTCGGATTGGTTTTTCAGTTCCGAAAGGGTTGCGATTTCTTTTGCACTGATCGAATCTTTGTTTTCGATGGATGCAATCCGGTAACTGAGTGCTCCAAGCTGATCGCGCAATTCAATTATTTTTGAACTTTTGAGTTGTATAAGCTGCTGGTTGCCAAGTTTTTCCTCAAGACGTGCTATTGCCGCGGTTACGCCTGCAAGGTGTACTTTTTTACTGTTCAGATCCAGATCAAGCTGTTCCTTTACACCAGCTACAGCCTTACTTTGCTCGTAATAGTTAATAATGTTGTTGTCGGTGTTAAACTTCAACAGCTTATCCTCAGCCACGGTAAGTCGCGAGGCTGCCAGCTTTAACTGAAATTCGAAATATTTCACTACCGCATCGGAACGGTTTTCTTTAAAAATACGATAATTTTTAATACAAACCTGGGTCATGAATTCCAGCGTTTGCTGGCAAATAGCCGGATCGTCAGTTTCAAATTTTAAACTCACAAGATCACTGATTCCGATCCGCTGCACTTTTACAGTTGATATAGCGCTGATGGAATAATGCGGATGTCCGAAATTCAATAAGCGATAAACAAAATTGGTATCGCTGCTTTTCATATAATCCGTAATGTTTTTTACTGTTTGCTCAAATGCAGCCTGATCAATTGATGGAGGCAACCACGTGGGCTTTAACGAGTCCTCCTCAACCTGAAAAGAAAATGTTTCATTTGCTGATGAAGTATCGGACTCATTATTTACCGGCTTATCAGTTTCTTCAACTTTTTTTGCTGTTGCCGGCTTTACGTCAGTGGCCTTTTTTACAATAAAACGCATAAAGTATTTCGGCGTTATACTTTTTAGATCAGCAAAATTTTTAGCAGAGATGAACCGGGGATCAGCCTTTTCGAGTAAAAGATGCTGTGACAGCAGCCTTATTGCAACCTCCTGCTGTGTTTCGCGCGATTTGATAACATTAATTAAGTTATCAAATGAAGTATTTGAAGCCAGTGAATTGATAGTCTTGTTGATATCAACACTTGTACCTGTGGCTATACCAGTGTAAAGCGAAGTTTCCGATGCAAATTTCAGATCCGGTTTTCGCGTCAGGTATGTTACCAATGCAGCCAGAAGAATTGGAGTAATAAGCAGTAAAACTATATGCCTGCGCAATATCCTTATGAAATCGATTATATTCATTCGGTTGGGTTATTGTATATTTATGTTGAATTTAAAACCGACCATTTCTTCAAGTATCATATATGCCGTTTTGAACTCTGACATTGCTTCCTGGAAGGTGATTTCTGTGTTGCCGGCCGTTTGAGATATACTGGAATAAGTACCAATCGGTATGATACCGTTTTGAAATTCTTTTTCGGCCATTACCAGATTAATACGCGATGTTTCCAGATTTTTAGCTTTAATCTGTAGCAGCGAAATTTTCAGAATCAGCTCGTTATATTGTTTTATCACAATCTGCCTGATTTCGTCACGTTGTACTTCTGCCATACTTTCCGCCTGATTTACTTCTGCTTTAGCCAGTTGTATAAAGTTTTTGCGGTTAACAAAATCGGAAAGCGGTAGTTTTATATATCCACCAACCCCGAAGTTGGTCTGATTGGTTGATGTCGCTAATAGCGATGGACTTTGGCCTTCTGCCGTATTGGTCGAAAAGTTATTAAACGAACCATAGCGTACATCGGCCTGAATACCAAAACTCTTAGTCCAGGATTTACTCTCTGCTCTCAGGCTGATTTTTTTTGCATCAATGTCATATTCAAAAAATTTCAGCATTGCATTATTTGCTATGGCTGAATCAATCATCATATTTAGAGGAGGGATGGAAATGTTGTCGTAAATCCCTCGCTCTTCAACCGGTGTAGTAGCTTGTGCATTTACCGCGTATGGCAGTAAACGGATAAAAACTACAACTAGAATACGTATGAGCCGGACTTTCATTTTGATAAATTATTTTAAGTAGCTATTACACGGTGTCTTTTTGGAAAAGGGCCGGTACCGTTCGTAAAATCAGTTTCATATCGTACCAGAAAGAGTAGTTTCCGTTAACGAAATTTTCGGCATACAGGTTATCGAGGCGCTTGCGCTCATCTTCTGACATTACTCCGCCATTGCCCCGAAGCTCAACCTGCCACAAACCGGTAATACCGGCCGGGGCCAGAAACCGTTTTGAGATTAATCCCAGTGTAAGCTGTTCGGCTTCGTAAACAGGCAACGGGCGGTTCCCTACAATGGACATGTCGCCTTTAATTACGTTTATAAGTTGTGGAAGCTCATCAATACTGGTGTTGCGAATAATTTTGCCGACTTTGGTAATACGCGGGTCATTCACAATTTTAATAAATGCCGATTTCGATCGGGCAACCTCTCTTTTCTGGATATTATACCAATCGTCGCAAATAGTGTTTAATCCAATATGCAAAACAGGCGAGCAGGTTTCTCCTTCCTTTAATTCAGCGCATCGCGGACAAGGTTTCGAAAAATCGATATCCACCTGGTCCGATACAATCTTATATTGGTTGTTATCTTTAGCAAGTTTGTTAAGTTCGGCATCAGCCCCTGTGCGCATCGACCGGAGCTTATAAAAATCGAATGGTTCGCGTCCAACACGTTTTGAAGTATAATAAACTTTCCCTTTCGATTCGAGCCTTATAGCAATAATAACAAGCAACAGTAATGGCGACAAAGCAATGAGAGCCGAGGATGCTACTACCACATCGAAAATGCGTTTTGAAAGAGGCATCGTATAATTAACCTCTTTTTCATCAGCAGGAATGGCCGAAGGAGCTTTTTTTCTGAATTCTTTTAAAAACTGCACCCTGCTGATGATGTTTTCGGACGAAGGGATGGGATGAACATAATAATCGTCAAGCCTTTTATTCATTGCAGCCTGGTACACCTTTCCTTTGAATTCAGGTGTGAGCAGGATAAAAGCTACTTTGTTGAATTCAGGAATTTTACGGATATAATCGTACATTTCATCCCAGGTGCCTCCCGAAAATACCGCTTCGCACAATATAGCGTCTGGATGTTTCTGCAATTTCAGGTAATTTACAGCCTCCAGCACATTGCCGGCAATGGAAAGCGCAATATGTTCCGATTTTAAAGTGTCAATGCTGGCAGGGGAACTTCCAATATACAGTATGCTTATTTCTTTTTCCATAATTACATAATTCAAAAAAGACGAATCGGTTGGTATTTCAGGCAGGGCAGTCAAATGCTGATACTACCATTCCATAGCATAATGAATGGGGTGGAGGTTTTTTCTTATCAGTTCTCCAAGTTCTTCGGGATTAAAAGGTTTGGCCAGAAAGTCCTGAGCGCCAATCCTGTAACATTTTACCCGCTCCTTGCTGGTTTCAACTCCCGAAAGCATTATTATCGGCGTGTGTTTGGTGAATCCACGCTGACGTACTTTTTCCAGGAATACATAACCATCCATATTGGGCATTTGCAAATCGCAGATAATCAGATCGGGAAGGTTGCCCTCAAGCCATTCAAGTGCTTCAATACCATCGCTTTTACTGATAACATCATAATTTTTTGAAAGAAAATTTTCGAGAAGCAAACGGATGCTCTGTTCATCGTCGATAATGAGAATTTTGTTTTTCATTGTAATTCGCTGTTTATGATAGGGTTATTTCTTTTTTTGTTTGAATTTGAATCACCTGAAATGTTGTAGCCGCTTTCGGATACTTTTTTATGCTTTTAATTACACCGAATTATTTGATTTCAATCCAATAATACTGTGCTAATCAGGGAAATCCGTTTTGTCCAGTCGTAAAATTATGTCCTGTTCCTGCCATGGAAAGCCATGATACCGATGGCTGAAAGATGCTAAATCACGAAACAAAATTATTTATTATGAATGGTTACGGCTATAGCGGAAGCACTGTTTTACACGTAGTTAAAAACGTACAAATGTTGTGGCCGAAAAGCTTTTTTGAATGTAGCTGAATGGACTACATGTCTGTTAAATCAAAACAATAAACAAGATCAAGATATAGCAAATCAAATAGTTGCGTTACGTATTATTCGCTGATGTGGAGGTAAGAACTTTTTCAGGAAAAAATTGCCATAATTTCATCCTGCGTCATTCCGGCAATAGTGGAATCGGATGTTACAAACAGATCGGCGAGGTCTTTTTTCTTTTGCTGAAGCTGCACTATTTTTTCCTCCACGCTGTCCTTGGTAATAAACCGGTAAACGAACACATTTTTATCCTGGCCGATACGGTGCGCGCGGTTTAGCGCCTGCATTTCAGCTGCCGGATTCCACCAAGGATCGAGGATAAAAACATAATCGGCCTCCGTGAGGTTAAGCCCCACACCACCTGCTTTGAGCGAAATGAGGAATAGCTGTATATCGCTATCGTGTTTAAACGAATTGATCACTTTTTCGCGGTTGGTGGTAGCGCCGGTAAGCATGGCATATTTATACCCGGTTTCGAGGCAGAATTCCTCCACCAGTTTCAGATGCCTTACAAAGGATGAAAAAACGAGTACTTTGTGATTTTCGGCAAGTATGGTTCCGAGGCTTTCGGTAACTTCATTGAATTTTCCGCTCCCGGCATCGGAACTGCTGTCGATCATGCGGGGATGGTTGGCTAACTGCCGCAAAAGCATCAGCGCCCGCAACACCATCACAGCGGTATTTTGCATCCCTCCCGATTCAAATTTCTCAAGGATGCTATTCCTGATTTTCGATTTCTCGGCTACATACATGCTTTGCTGCTCATCTGTCATGGAACAAACAACGGCCGTTTCGGTAACCGGCGGAAGTTCCGGCGCCACTTCCGCCTTGGTTCGCCTCAGAATGAAAGGATTAATCAGGTTTTTAAGTTTTTCGGCAACAACATCATCCTGATTTTTAGCTATGGGAGCAGCGTAGTATTTCATAAAATGAGGATGAGAGCCTAACATTCCGGGGTTCAGGAAATTGAACTGCGACCATATATCGGACAACGAATTCTGCAGAGGCGTGCCGGTTAGAACCATGCGGTAAAGCCCCTGAAGACTAAAAACAGCCTGCGTGGATTTTGAATCCGGATTTTTGATTGTCTGGCTTTCATCAAGTATAATATATCTGAAAATATATTGACCGAAAGTTTCAATATCATTACGCAGTGTACCGTAAGTGGTTAAAATAATATCATATTGTTTGAAAGTCCTGATACTCGTTACCCGGTTGGTACCCACATGAATATAAACTCTCAGCCATGGCGCAAAACGTTTTAACTCATTTAGCCAGTTGTGAATAAGCGAGGCGGGGAGCACAACCAGGCTTGAAGCATGGCCATTGTTCAGGTTTGGTTTGCGCTCATTTTCAGGCTTATCTGCAAGTGTTACAGGTTGCGCAAACAAATCAAGTTGTATGGAAGGGGATGCTATTTGCCTTGCCGGAACCTGGTAATCAGATTCGTTTTCCTCTTCATGCTGTGGGTAGCCAGAAGCAAGCAAAGCAATGGCCTGAAGTGTTTTACCCAATCCCATGTCATCAGCAAGTATTCCGCCCAAACCTTGTCGCTGCAGCGCATGCATCCAGTAAAATCCTGCAAGCTGGTAGGGGCGAAGTGTTACATTGGTGAGTTCAGGCAGTTGAATATGTTCAGGAAAAGAAATCGAATTTATTAGTTTTTCTATTTCTGTATTGGGTATAGATGCCAAAAGTTTGTAGTGATGTTTGCTTACGCGAAGGGTATGGTTTTGCGGGTTCGAGTACATCATAATATCCTGAAACCTCGAAAACCATTCGTCGGGAAGTATCACAACTTCACCTGAGGGCAATTCGTACTCTTTTATATTATTGATAATGTGATTTTTAAATCTGATAAATGGAATTTCAATGCCACTCACCGCCACAGTACCCATTAAATCGAACCAATCGGAACCGGAATCCAGAGTTAAATCCAGAACGGGAATTTCGAAAAGAAACTTTTTATTTTCGGGCTGTTTAATTACAAAGGAATGATTGAGTAAATCGGTATAATTTTCGGATAACCACTCAACCATCCGGTAATCCTGATTACTCCTGGTTTTGCCATCATTAATATTAAACGTGGCTTCAAGCTGTTTCAAATTTTTCGCTTTCAGAAAATTAACCTGTGCCGCTTCCCAAGCCAGGTTGCGTTTGAAACGGTTAAAAATAAACCCACTTTCATCGGCCAGTAGTGTGGTAAAAGTGCGTTGCGGATGGTTAGCCAGTACAACTTTATCTCCATACTGAAATTGCAGTATCAAGGCTTTACGGCCTTGCCAGTCGGCTTCGAGCGAAAGGATGGCCGAAGGCTGGTATTGAAGGTCATTGATTTTAAAACCCTCGGCTTCTATATCGCACTTGTTTGCAATAGTACGGATAAATGTGCTGAAGTACTGGTTTTCAATATGTTTCGGGATATTTACAAAGTCTTTATTTTTAAACGGAAGCAACAATTTGCCGCTGATCTGCTCATTAAACTTAACCAGTTTTGTGCCTGCAAGGTACCAGCAGGGCTCATTCGTAAGGATAACATTCCCTGCATTATTCAGTTTGATTTCCTGGTTATCATGAAAAACGCGAAGTTTGTACTGAGTACCCTCATTGCTGCGGGTAAATTTTAACGAAGTAAGCGGGTTCTCCTTTTCAATCACTATTTTATCTTCGGCATACAGGTTTGAGCCTCCTTTGCCATTGTAGAAAGGAATATTGTTTTGAAGCAGAATATCCAATATTTTCGAAAGTTTGCGTTCGATAAATGGCCTGATGGATTCGTCGAGTAGTTTTTTGTCGAGGTGCGCAAAAAAATCTTTCGGAGTTTCCTTCTTTTTCGAAAATTGTGTAATGATAGCCTGGTTTGAATAGCTTTCGGCAAGTTTAAAAACCTCGGTTTCAGCTTCGGTAAGTTCGCTGTAATGGCTGATATTGAGCGTTGACAAGCGTTCATGAACGCTAATAAACTTTTCGTTTTCACGAAAACACGAATAGGGCAACACTACGTAACCAATTGGTTTTACGTAGGATAAAAGAGCAACAATAAATGTTTGATTTTCCATTCGTTTTTCCAAACCCTGCTTATCCGGTATTTATGTGCGTGTTTATTCAACCTGCAAAGGTAAGTGGATAGAAAGGAAAGTTGGAGCAGAAAAACGGATCAGGAAAAATTTCACCTCCATTAACAACAAAAGACTACCTCCTTTCGGAAGCAGTCTTTTGTTGTTCAGGCTTTTATCAGATAATTGTATTTTTTTGGAAGTACTGAAAATTGTACACCGGTAAATTTTAATGGATAAAGCTATTTTACTACCATCATTTTACTGGTTATAACCTGATCGTCAAAAATAAGTTTGCAGCTATAAACGCCACTTGCCAGATCTTTTGCATCGAAGTTTACAGTGTGTGCGCCTGCTGTTTGCTTTTCGTTTACTAAAACTGCTTTTTCATTTCCAAGGGCATCATACACTTTTAAAGTTACCATACCATTTCCTGGCAGCTGGTAGCTGAATGTTGTAGCCGATTTAACTGGATTCGGATAATTTTTGAGCTCACTTCCGGCCAGCTGGTTCTCCTTTAAAGAGGTGATAAGAAGTTCATACTTCTGTTTGGCAGTTGCCAAATTTGCTAACATAGCCTGCTCATCAGCACCGAGCGACAAGGCATAAAATACGGTAAAAGTCTCGCCGGGAGCTATGGAAACAGGGCTTTGAGAGGTTATTGTAACGGGTCCCTCCACATTGGAAACATATTGTGGCTGCAATGATCCGTAATTCATCCAGGTCCAGAAGTCGGAATCTACCTGATAGCCATCATACCATTCGAATGAATATAGCGATGACATTGATGCAGAAAGGAGTTTAATGCCCATATTCGGTTGTGCAGCCCGATGGTGCCTTATAACACCTTCAGCTGCATTGTAGGTAACAGTATCAAAACCATACTCGTCGTTCAGTGAAGGAAAAACTTCGAGCCCCATTGAAGCGTTTATTGCAGTTGCCTCATCATTCCTGACAACGTATTTGGCAATGGTATAGGCTGCGTTATTCCACCCATAAACATAAAGTTTTACTAACACTTTAGGCGGATCATTTGAATATGAGTTGTCGTAAGCACCGTATATTTCATAATCGCTCGACAAAGGCGCAGCAACTGCAACTGTAGGTTCAACCACCTCTGCATCATTTTCATGATCAAATACTGCGGTGGAGGAAGTTCCGACTAAAATTGTGGCGCGATGAAGGTGTTTTGTACCATCTGTACCATAAAGTCTGATTTTACCATACGTACCAACATACACTTCGAAAGCACCTGTATTAAATGTCACTTCCTGCGAATAACCATTTGCAAGAGCAAGCAGCATAGCTGCAAGGATAAGTAGATTTTTTTTCATAGGTTTAAAGTTTTTAATTTGGTTTCTGAATTGCGAATATACTAAATATTCGCGCAAAAACGCTCGATTATTTAGTGATGGTTTTTTTTATTGAATGTGTCGGGAATAGTGTTTTGAAGAGGCCGTCTCCGAAAAAAGACGGCCTCTGTTTTTTATAGTTTTATCCAGGCTATTGCCATAGCATGAGGACTTACTCCCGTAATCCAATCTTCGGGCGCAGATCCATCGAGGTTGGCACGGATAATTTTGCCATCAGGTGCGGAATTAGTCATTTTATACGACCAGAAAAGTTTTTCTCTTTTATAGTCAACAGCAATGCCCCAGGTTGCTTTAGCGCCGTATTCGCCTATTTTTGAGAGCTGTGTGCCATCGATGTTGCTCATGTAAATGCCATTATCGGGCATTACCGTGCCTGCCGAAGCATACCCTGCAATGTAAACTTTGCCTGTTACAGTATTCACTTCAAGAGCTGTTCCGTCAATATCAGGGATATTCTCGGTTAAGGCACTGCCATCATAATTGAGTGAGAAAAAACCACCGGAATAGCTTTCCTTGTCATTAACCAGGTAAATCTTATTTCTTTCATGATCGTACTGCATGTCAAGCGGAAATTCAAGAGCTGAATTATAGAGTTCGGGGCTGCTTCCATCAAGGTTACTGCGGAAAATACCGCCAGGGCTACCCCAATAGAGTTTATCCCCAACAACCATTAATGCTTCAGGCGAATTGCAGAGTTCTTGTCCGGGAACGGCTCCGTCAAGAATTTTTAACGGGTTAGTGCCATCGGCATCAAAACGATAAATCGTATTGATTGAGTAGTCGGAAACATACACTTTCCGGTTAGCCGAATCTACTGTTATGCCATATGGTCTTGGCAATGGAACTGATGCAAAATCCAGGATCTGTGGTGCCTCGTCATTCAACACAACCATATGAACTCCGCCATTTGCAGGCCCCCTGCTGGTAAAATAGAATACCTGGGTAAGGCCCGCATTCGGATCTTTGATATTAATAACCAATGTTTTTACAAGCTGGTTATAATAAACATCGTTAACAGGGGTGCAAGTAAGTTTCACAGTATAAAGGCCAGCCGAATCATAAGAAACTACAGGGTTTGCTTCGGTCGAAGTTTGCCCGTTGCCGAAATCCCACAAATAGCCGTTAGCATTAAGCGATTTATTGGTAAAAGTAACCACGCAGGGGGCATTACTGTTATTTGTTGCACTATATGTGAAATCTGCTACAGTGCTGGCCGGCGGATTACCGACTTCGTATTTCTGGCATCCCGACGCTAAAAATAATGCTGGGAGCAGAATAAGGAAATATATTAGGTGCTTTTTCATATTGTTTAAATTTTAAACCGTTTGTTAATAACCGTCGTTTTGTTTCATTAAATTATTGGTTTGCATTTCGCTAAGCGGAATCGGGAAAAGGGTATATTTTTCATCAATACCCAGCACAACAGTAGCTCTTTTTGTCCTGACCAGGTCGGGCCAGCGGTGACCTTCGAAAGCAAACTCATGGCGGCACTCGTAATCTATGGCTTGTTTCAATTCGGGGATGGTTGCTGCTGTGGTATTAGCCAGACCTGCACGGTTGCGGATAGTGTTAATATCTGCCTGAATGCCGGCAATATCGCCATTGGAATAGGCCAGTGCTTCGGCCCTGATAAGGTACATTTCGGCCAGCCGGAAAACATATACATGATCAGTGCCACCAGAAACGTCTTTATATTTATATCCATATGGTTGAGTGTCATAATAGGCTACCGAAGCTTTAAGTCTATTGGTGTCTGCAGGCTCATAACTCTGTATCAATTCTGCTTCCGGTGCAACCTCATACCTGCCGGACAAATCGCGTGAATAGAAATATTGTGCCAGTCGCGTGAAATTCTGAGCATCAAAAACCACTTCAAAAATAGATTCTGGTGAATTGGTTGCAGGATTGAAAATACTCCCGTAATCCGTTGCAAGTAAATAACCGCCATCGTCGATTACCCGGGTAGCTTCAGTAATTGCCAGGCCAGCTGAGGGCTGGTCGCCTAATAGATGAAACTTTGATAAATAAACTTTTGCCAGTAATGCTGAAGCAGCGTACGAATCAGCCCGGCCTCTAACTTTAGAAGTGGAGAGTTTTGCCTTGGCAGTTGTAAGATCAGTGATAACCTGTGTATAAACCTCTTCTGCCGTATTGCGTGCAATATCAATTTTACTCAGGTCAAGTGTAGGCTGGGTTTGTATGGGCACGCCGCCAAAATAGGTTACCAGGTAATAGTGAAGCAAAGCCCTTATAAACAAAGCTTCGCCTTCATACTGATCGGACTCAGCCTGAGTAATATCACTGATACCTGGAAGTTTTACCAGGATATTGTTCACACAGTTTATGCCATTGTAAGCTCCTGACCACATCCCTTCAACTATCGAATTTTCAGCAGGTATGGGCTTTCTTTCAATCTGGCCATACTCCATCATTGTGCCGGTGTGAGTAAGATTGTCGGCAGCTATATCGCCAACAATAATAGCATTCAGGTAATAGAGACCGGTAGCCTGCAATGCATTGTACGACCCGATAAGTGCATGTTCAACGCCAGCTTTGTTCTTAATGGCATCTTCCGCCGCAACGCTATCCGTAGGTTTTACATCCAATACTTTGTTGCACGACATTATTGTGAATGTCAGTGCAAAGAGGAAAAATATAATCTTTTTCATGTGTTTTCTGATTTAAGTGTTAGAAACCAAGGTTTAATCCTACCAGTATGGTACGCGACTGAGGATAAGTAAAAAAGTCGGTACCCATGATGATGTTATCGGTGCTGTAATAATTTACTTCAGGGTCCATACCTGTGTAGCTGGTAAACGTGTATAAGTTTTGACCCGAAACGTATATTCTGGCTGATTTCAACCAAAGTTTTTTAAGCAGGTCTTTTGGGAGTGTATAACCAAAAGTTACGTTCTTAATACGCATGAAGGATCCGTTTTCAATGAATCTTGATGATTTGAAACCGTCGGAAATACGCGGTATGTCAGTCACATCACCCGGTTTCCTCCATACCCGCAAAACTTCGGTAGTTTGATTGTCCAGATCTGTTGGCGCCTGAATGTACATCCATGTGCCATTAAAAATATCGTTTCCAATTATTCCCTGAAGGAAAAACGAGAAATCAAACCCCTTATATCCGAATGTATTGGTCAAACCGAATGTATAGTCAGGATTTGGATTTCCGGTAATTTCCCTGTCGTCGTTTGTGATAACCCCGTCATTGTTTAAATCTTCATAAACCTCTTTTCCTGTTGTAGGGTCAATTCCGAGGAACTTATACCCGACAAAAACGCCGATAGGTTCTCCTTCCATAACCCAGTTATTTCCGCGTCCCTGGTCGGTAATTGGCTGTCCGTTGAACAGTTTTAAAACTTTATTTCGGTTAGCCGAAAAATTGAACGATGTCGTCCAGGTGAATTCGCCCTGTATATTTTGAGTGTTCAACACTAATTCGACACCTTTGTTTTCCATATCCCCTATATTGGAAGTTATTGTACCAAATCCTGATGAAAGGGGTATCGGGCGGTCAAGAAGCAGATCACTGGTTTTGTTGTAATAAACATCGGCTACAATACCTATCCTGTCCTTAAACAATCCAATATCAATTCCCAGGCCAATCTGGCGTGTGGTTTCCCATTTCAGGTCGGGGTTGGGCAACTGTGTAGGCGCAATACCCGATTCCTGATTGTAGTTGTATCCACCCTTATATAAACCAAGGGAAGCAAAATCATCGATTCCGTCATTACCGGTCAGGCCAATGCTGGTCCTTAATTTAAGATCACTGATAGCTGCCACGCTCTTCATAAAAGATTCTTCGGTTAGCCTCCAGGCAAACGAAGCGGCCGGGAAGTATCCAAAGCGATTGTTTTCACCAAATTTTGATGAGCCATCGGCACGAGCTGTAAGTGTGAAAATATATTTGTACATATAATTGTACTTGAACTGGCCGAAATAGGATGTCATTCCCCTGTCGAGTGCAGTTGCGCTGGCTCTCCTGATAGTACCGGCTGACGTAATATATTGGAAATCTTCATTCGGAAAGTCTCTTGCCTCAATATAGGTAGTTCGCCGTGCATATTTTTCGAAACTGAATCCTGCCATTGCATCAAAATTATGCACCTTATTCACTGCTTTTGAATATTGAAGAACGTTGCTTCCAACAAGGTTGCTAACATAAGTGGTTCCTTCAATTCCCAGTCCATTATATCTTTTCCCCTGGGCAACAGTAATGGGATCATACTCATGCTCGCGAAGGTTGTATACATCAGCACTCCATTTGGTGGTAAAAGTGAACCCATCAAGAAACTTGTATTCAAGATAAATATTTCCGTTATTGCGGTTGGTGTAAGCCACATTCTTTGTTTCATTGATAATAGCTACCGGGTTGGCATAAGGGCCATCTTCGTTATAGGTTCCATCAGCATTGTATACCGGGTAAATGGCAGGTATTGAGAGTGCATTTGGTAAAGGGCCATACAGGGTCTGATCACCTTCAACACGGTAGTTAACGGAGTATGTCATTGAAACACCGGCTCCAATTGTCAGATCCGGTAATAATTTATGATCCACATTCAAACGCCCGCTGTAACGGTTAAACGAGGTGGATTTTACTGTGCCGTCCTGGGTGTATAAGTTTCCCGAAATATATATACGTGTCTTATCATTTCCACTGCTTACCGCCAGTTCAGTATTTGAAGTTGGAGCAACCTGCAGGATTTCTTTCATCCAATCGGTATCAGTACCCTGAACATCGGTACCTTTAAATTCGTTCCATTGAGCTGCATTCATCAGATCAGGAATACGTTCTGCAGGCATGGTCTGCCAGCCGTAGGACGTGCTGAGGGTAACATTGGTTTGTTGAGTATTCCCCTTTTTTGTAGTGATCAGGATAACCCCATTCGATGCACGGGCACCATAAATGGCTGTTGCCGAGGCATCTTTGAGAATGGTGAATGATTCAATATCATTCGGGTTGAGGTCCGACATGGCATCTATTTCCTGTCCACTGTAACCGATCTGACCATAACTGCCGGTAATAACCGGAACACCATCGACTACAATAAGAGGCTGGTTACTGGCATTTATTGAACTGCCACCTCTCATCTTGATTGCATTCCGTCCCCCGGGAGTTCCTGAATTCTGGTTGACGGTTACACCTGCGGCTCTTCCCTGCAAAACTCCATCAATTGTCCGGATCGGAAGATTTTCAAGTTCTTTTTCATTTACTGTACTTATTGATCCGGAAATCAGCTTTTTACTGGTCGTACTATAGCCTACAACCACTACTTCGCCTAGGTCAACCCGTTCCTCTTCCATCCCTATGTTAATGGTTTTTCGCCCGTTAACAGGTATTTCCTGTAGTTTCATCCCGATAAAAGTAAAAACCAGTGTTGCATCGGAAGCAACATCCAGTTTATAAGTACCGTTAACATCGGTAATCGTACCTTTTTGTGAGCCCTTTACCTGAACGGTAACTCCAGGCATCGGCAGATTGTCAATTGCTGAAGTAACAGTTCCGCTAACCGGAATAGTCTGAGCCCACAGCGAACTGACGTAAAAGGTAAACAGCAGTAATAAAAAACAAGTTTTTCGCATATGTATAGTTATTTGGTTGGTTGGTTAATTCTGTTTTAACGGTGTAATTTCAATTTTCACCGGTTCAATATCCATCCGGATATTTAAAACGGTATAGTGGTCATCGCCATCGGGTTTATCGGTGTAGTATCCTGCACTTTCAGCAGTTTTACTCAAAGTTACCCGAAATCCGTTCCCGGCATCAGTAAAGTTAATATTTGTTACTTTATCAGCAGCTTTATTGTCGATCAGGTTTTTTGTTACCAGGTTCAGGAAATTTGAAGCTGTGCCCGAAAACATTCCGGCCTGGGCAGGATTTGAAATATCGTAATACTCATGTCCTTTTGTTGGTTTTTTCCCACCGGCAGGTGTGATTTTACCCGATGCAATATCATAAGTATCGCCCTCTTCGAGGTAACTTAGCGTTACATTCTCAATTTCAGGTAATTTTTGTATATACGAAACAGAAACCCCGGAAGTGCTAACAATTGTTACTCCGGCTGCACCGGCTACTGTTAGTATTTTTTGCTTCCCGTTGTATATCAGCGCTGTATTTTCGTCAACACCAAAACCGGTTTGCGTCTTTTTTGGATCATGCAACATAGCAACAATAAGCCGGGCCAACCTGGC
>CAZOXJ010000041.1:0-3237 GCA_964583325.1 uncultured Lentimicrobiaceae bacterium | reverse complement strand
AGAACAACAGTTTTGCTTCCGTCGGGTTTCAGCAATGTTTTCATAGTGCGCAACTGATCGCCGCCACTAAACCAAACGCAGGTTGATTTTCGCACAATATCAGCCAGTTTTGCATCATTACCGTTACTGCTCCATGTTGATTCGTTCACATCGGTTGTGCTGTCGTCATCAACCATGGCAATAGGTATAAGGTGAATGTTTTCGGGTTTTACTCCATACGAAATCAATTCCTTTCTGAAATACACATAGGATTGTATTGCAACGCCGCTGGCAGAGGGAATTACAGAAAATACTGCTTTCCCCGGCCCACCGGACAATTCTATCAACTGGTTGAAAACGCTTTTATTATCAGGCTCCAGGCCACCGCCAACAATTACAAGATTTCCCTTTGGCAATTCCTGGCTAAAACCTGCTATTCCGGTTAGGATCAGCAGAAAAATGAATATCGATAAGTGATTTCGCATACTGCTTTTAAAATTGAAAGTATTATTTCTTAATAAATTTAGAGACTAAAGGCTGGTACGTAGATCCTGATTTAATTCGTATAATATACATACCGGATTTTAACTGAGAAACCGGAATCCGGGTTGTTTCTGTTTCTGAATTTCCCTTGAGGATTTGTTTGCCACTTACATCAAGTATTTCCCATTCAAAAATAGGAATAAAAACTGAAAGGTTCAAATAATCGCTTGTTGGATTTGGTGATGTTTTAAAAGAATTTTCTATCGGAGAATAATTATTACCTGATGTACTTACATTACCCATGATGAAAGGGCTTGTATCATCTGTTAAAGATAGTTCAAGTTTTTCGAAACCGGCTACCATGCGAGGTTTAACAGATGTACTTCCGGTACCTGATTGAGTTGAAAAACCTGCCAGGCTTCCGGCATTTTGCAAAACCATAACGGGAGCGGTTCCATAACCGGTAAGTGTAGCTTTTCCGTTAACCGGAGTATACTTCATAAAATTATGATTGGTAAGCCAGATGCCGTATTTCAGCGTGTCGAGGGCCATACAATAAGGTACAGCTGTGGCTGAATTTTCGTACATATCGCTGTTGTAGAATGTATTAGGCATTATTACTGTATGACGCAGAAGTGACATTCCCTTGCTGAAAGTAAGCTCGGAATAGTACGAAGCATACAACTCATAATAATGGTCCACTACGGTTTTACCGGCATAGCGCGAATCGTCGCCCACAAATGCTGATATCATTCCGCTATTATGAACTTTTTGGTTTAACAACACGCCGTTTTGCGAATTCAGAAACTGCATGAACATATCTGTACCATTAACTACAAAGAGGATTTTGTTCGTGCTGTTTATTTTTTGTGTAAGGTCCGGATTAACACCTGCCTCCTGATTG
The DNA here is from genome assembly GCA_964583325.1 of uncultured Lentimicrobiaceae bacterium. Taxonomy (GTDB): domain Bacteria; phylum Bacteroidota; class Bacteroidia; order Bacteroidales; family UBA4417; genus UBA4417. The sequence goes on along the minus strand of CAZOXJ010000041.1, from coordinate 1,871 downwards.
ATCACAAATACGTTTACTCCTGCTGCCCCCAACTGAATCAACTTGTCTTTAAAAGTATTTGCCAGAGTTTCATTTCCGGTAAGTAGAAAAACCGAGTCGGTTATTAGCCCGGTATTCGTAACCAGTTCGCTGAGCATGCCCTGGTTTTCGCTGAGTTTGTTGCTGCCACTGGCCAGCACTGTATAATTTCCGGTTTCTTCGAGCATTCCTGTATTCAACTGTCGGTTGAGTGCCGGCAGCGTAACCTCTTGTGTTGCGAAATCGAAAGTACAACTCTGCAAAAGCTGAATAATTTGAACCGTATCGGCCAGTAATTTTGTTCCATTTAATTTAAAGGTGCTTCCCTTTTTGTAAATATTGGCACAACCGGTACCATAAACCGTTCCCAGTCCATTGGTGTCCACCGTCATACAGGTCATGTCATCCATCCCTATTCCTGTAATATCGATACCTTTATTCATTTTGTAATTTGCCAGGAAAGCCGTTAGCCGTCCAAAGCGGGCACGTTCGGCAAAGTGGGTATCAAAAATAAAACCGGGAACCAGGTTCATGAAATCATCAGCCAGTTTTACATCGGAATTATTGGGGTTTTCGATGCAATCATCCGGATAGGCAGTGCCGTTTTGGGCAGTAAATACTATTGATGAAAGAATATGCATTCCGGCCGATGTGCCGCAGATGGTTCCTCCATTATTGTAAAGAATAGTAACAGCATCCTGGAGTTTTGTGTTGCGATATTTTGAGTAATAATCGTATTGATCGCCTCCGCGAAAAAAAATTACCTGGTAGGTCATTAAAGTATCATACAACACCTGGCTGTCGGCACTGTCGCGTGTGGCTACTGCAAATTCCTTCGCAAAAGCGGCACCGCATTGCTGTGTAAAATAGGGAGCCAGGCTTCCGGTAGAAATACCGATTATAGCAACTCTTTTCCCCTCCCCGGCCCAGCGGTAGGCAGGTGTACTCCAGCTTTGCGCACCGTTTTTTTCGCTCCCGCCTCCCACCAGCAATAACCGGCCTGACTGCGAATATGTGCGAATCGCAGATATGATAAAAAGTAAGATCAGTATTTTAGGCAGGTACATGAAGTTTTAAAGAAAGTTAGTGTAAAGCGAAATTAAGTAAAATAGCATTAAAAAAATGAATATTTTTAACGAAAATTATAATCAAATATCTGTTCCTATGATTATCCTGTTTAAAAACGCAAATACATACTCTCCTTTGTTTGAAGGGAAGAAAGATATCCTTACCGGAGGTAAAAGTATTCTTGCCATTGCCGATCATATAGAGCCACCTCAGGGAGTTGAGGTTAAAATTGTTGACTGCACAGGATTGAACCTGGTTCCGGGACTTATCGACTCCCACGTTCATATTACCGGTGGCGGAGGCGAGGGTGGACCGGCAACCCGCATGCCTGAACTGGAAATAGGTATGATGATTGATGGCGGTGTAACCACCGTTATCGGCTGCCTTGGAACCGATGGCATAACCCGCACTGTCGACAGCGTGCTGATGAAAGTTAAAAGCATCAGGGCTAAAGGCATGTCGGCATGGATGTATACGGGCGCATACCAGGTTCCGCCACCAACTATTACCGGTGATGTAGCCCGCGATATTGCCCTAATTGAAGAGGTGATCGGTGTTGGTGAGGTTGCAGTTTCTGACCATCGCTCATCCGTTCCAACTCTTTCCGAACTTACAAGGATTGTTGCACACGCAAGAGTTGCAGGTATGATCGGCGGCAAAGCCGGAATCGTAAATATGCATATGGGCGATGCCCGCGATCCTTTCCGCCCGATACACGATGTGGTTGCTAACAGCGAAATGGGTTACAGGCAGTTTATTCCAACCCATTGCAACCGTAACGATTA
>CAZOXJ010000040.1:16594-24218 GCA_964583325.1 uncultured Lentimicrobiaceae bacterium | reverse complement strand
TTTTTACTTCGCCCAAACCGGTAAATCGAGATGCATGCCAAATACAAAAATCACCAAAACATAAAGCACCAGAGGCAGCAATATAATGCTGATGATTTTCAGCCATATACCGGCTTTTGCCATGTCGGGGACAGTAATCCGGTTGCTTGCAAAAATAACAGTATTGGGTCCGGTTCCTGCTGGCATGATAAATACAAATGAACAGGCAAAAGTAGCAGGGATCATTAGAAGCATTGGATTAATACTTCCTGCAACAGCCATGCTTGCGAGAATCGGAAGAAAAATATTGGCCGTAGCCGTATTGGAATTCATTTCGGTAAAAAGTAACACCGCACCTACTACAATTATAAGTACAATAAGGGTAGGGAAACTGCTTACAAAAGCAAGCTGGTTGCCAAGCCAGTCGGCCAAACCTGTAATTTTAAAGCTTGTAGCCAGCGCATATCCACCGCCAACAATTACACCCACACCCCACGGAATTGACCCTGCTGACTTCCAGTCGAGCAAGCGCTTTTCGTTCCCTGCCGGAAGCATGAACAGGAGCAAAGCTGAAAACATCCCCACGGTGCTGTCCTGCACATATTCCTTAACGCCTAACAGTGAGGCCCATCCGGGAATAACGACCTGATCAAAAGTAAACCCTTCGCGGAACACCCATCCAAATACTGTAAAAAGGAAAATGTACATTACTCTCTTTTCACCTACTGACATTTTACCCATAGCTTTAAGTTCTTCTTCAATTAACTCCTTATTACCCGGAATACTGCCTTTAATTTTAAAAAACCGGACAAGATAATACCAGATCAGGGGAAGGAAAATAATCAAAACGGGAATTCCGATTTTTAACCATTCGAAAAAACTGATCGGAGGTGCTGCAGGGAAAAGTTTAGCCATAATGCCCACATAAATCAGGTTTGTAGGCGATCCGATTAAAGTTGCCACACCCCCGATGCTTGATGCATAAGCGATACCAAGCATTACAGCCGGGCCAAATTTAGGACTGGCATTTCCAAAAGTTTCTTCTTTGGTAATTATAGCTATACCGATAGGAAGCATCATCAGGGCGGCGGTAACATTGGCAATCCACATCGATAAAAATGCTGTAGCAACCATTATACTTAGCAAAATTCTGGAACGGCTTGTGCCAAGAGCTTTTATTAGAATGAGCGCTATTCGTTTATGAAGATTTTGGGTTTCAATGGCTTTCGCGATAAAAAAACCTGAAATCATCATTAAGACCAGATCGTGCCCGTAATTAATTGCCGTTTCTCCCGCTGGCAGTATTTTTAATAGTGGAAAAAGCACCATCGGTAAAAATGCAGTTGCGTAAACAGGAATAGCTTCGGTAATCCACCAAATAGCCATAAGCAATGCCACAGCACCAGCATTACGCGCTGCTACCGACATACCGTCGGGTACTGGGAGTAGAAGCGCTATAATTAAAAATACCAGGCCACCTAAAATACCTTTGTATTTAATGTTTGTCATAAGCAAGTGTAAAATGAGTTTTTAAGATAATGAAACAGGACAAGTTTTCATCTGAAATACTTCGCCGGATTATTAACCGGGGTATACTTTGATTAAAGTATACCGGAAGCTCGATGACCCTTTTTCATAGCAGTAAATCATAATTCAGCTTTAAAAAAAGTACTGAATTCGTGTAAAAGAAAGAGGCAACCGTTTCTGCAATAAACGGTAAACCTCTTTCCGTCTTTCAAGCAATCCTCAATCAAACGGTTTTGCTGTTCCCGATAATCAGGTAAAAACCGGATACAACAGCAAATTTTGTTTAAAAGCTCTTAGTCATAGTACGCATAAGTATACACCTCTGACCAACCGTCGCCTGTACGTGTAATTTTCGACGGCCTGTTCTTCGAATCAAATTCATACGAAATCATCGTCTTTTTCTTTGGGTCAGTATTACGCGGATCCCAGTATTCGAGGAAATCGACAAGCTTTTTACTTGGTTTTCCAAAGAGATTACCTACAGGCAGAGTGTTATTATCAACCATACAAGCCTGATGAATACTATTGGTGTTATCGCCAATGGTATAGGTGAACTCTTTTATTTTTTTAACGGTTACTCCATCATCATCATAAGTAGTATGCTTCATAATACTGCCGTTAGTGATAACAGCTTCCATTTTTAAATGATCAGCACCGCCCCAGTGCTCGATTATTTTGGTCAGATAACCATCCGAGTTATACTCATATGCTGCGTATTCGCCACCACCCCAATCTTCCTTTGTCACCATGCCCTGAGCATTGATGTCATAAGTGGTTGGAGAAGTACCTTTGGTGATTGTGAGTTTACCTGCTACTGAATAATCATAGGTAATTGTTTTATCCAGCTCTGCATTCCAGAAGTTATCAATTCTCTCAATCTTTTTGGTTGTCGAATTGTAAATAAACTCATACGATTCAACGCCATCGGTATATACTACACCAATAGTTTTGATAAGAGAAGGAGTTGTGAAAGTAACATCAGCTCCGTAGTTAGTTCCTTCAGCATTGGTGGCATAAGCCCTTACATGATAAAGTGTTCCAGGATTTAATCCGGTAATGCTGCTTGTAAATGCACCGGTTCCGGTTCCGTCGGATGTTTTTGAATCGGCAATTGTAGGGTCGGCGGCAACACCCCAGCACACACCACGGGCGGTAACTGCGGAGGTACCTTCAGCAGTAATTTCACCACCTGCAGTAGCCGAAGTTTCTGTAATAGAGGTTACTGTGGAAGTGCTTACAGAAGGAGGATCACTATCCTTTTTGCAAGCCAGAAGTGACAAAGCTACTAAAGCAACCATTGTCAGGAAATTGATTTGTTTTTTCATTTTGATTTGATTTAGGGTTAAAATTATGATTGGATTGGGGTTAAGAATTTTAATTGTTGCCGGCTACTATAATCAGGGCCAGTCCTGCTGTAAAAAGAACAAACATAAATGTGAGTAAAGTATTAACTGGTTTGTTGGCGCCCTTAAATTCCTTCCAGATAAATACGCCCCAGAAGGCACCGATCATGGTTGCTCCCTGACCGAGTCCGAACGAAATGGCATAACCTGCTATATTAGCTGCCAATAAGCTAAGCGAAGTTCCAAGTGCCCATATCATTCCACCTATAATACCGGATAAATGGCTGCGGAAATTACCATCAAAATATTGTTTGAAATTAACTGGTGCGCCATCGATGGGTTTCTTCATCAGGTAAGTATTAAACAGGAAATTACTGATAACAATCCCGATTACGAAGAAGAAAAATGCGGCGTATGGTGTCAGCTTTCCGGCTTCGGATAATCCGGCGGCCGTTGCTTCAGGATCAGTTGCAATTGCTTTGGCCACGAAACGGAAAAACCAGGCCATTAAAAATCCTGCTGAAACAGAAAGAAGAATCCCTTTTGTTGACGCTTTCTTTTCGCTGATGGCATGTTTTTTATACGCCAGCGCATCAAGAATTATAGCCACAACAACAATACCAACACCAACAAACAAAAGCATTGGGTCGCCCTTTGGAGTAGCAATATAATTGATAAGTACTCCTAAAACCATTGCTATCCCAACACCAACCGGGAAGGCAATAGCCATGCCGGCAACCGAAATGGCAGCTACCAGCAGAATATTTGACAAGTTGAAGATGATACCTCCTAAAATCGGATTGAGTATGCTGGAAGTACTTGCCTGTTTAATACTTTCAACGAAGCTCATACCTACGCTGCCGGTACTTCCTAAAGTGAACCCAAAAAGAAGGGAGAACAAGAGAATACCGATCACATAATCCCAATAAAAGAGTTCGAAACGCCAGCTCTTGGCTGCCATTTTCTGGGTGTTGGCCCACGATCCCCAGCAAAGCATGGTAACAAAAGTGAGAACGACTGCCAGTGTGTAACTGCTTACAATAAACATGGTTTTTGGTTTTAGTTAGTATTTATTTGGTTGTAGATTTATGTTTGTATTTGCTGGAAGTCGGAGGTCGGAAGACGGAAGTCCGAAGACAGCTTACAGCATTTATTCTGTTTTATTCATGAGTTTTTGTTACATATTTTGTGTTTAACTCTCATTCTGTATTTTTTTCCAAATTCAGTTATTCAACTTATAACACCCTACTTCCGACCCCAGTCTTCCGACTTCCGACTCCGGTCTTCCGACTTCCGACTTCCGACCCACTTATTTGTGAAATCTTTTACCCGCGAATGAAATTATCTCAGGCAATCCGGACATGAACCAATCAAATCCGCCATCACCTTCTTTAACCCTGTATTCGTGCTGAATTTCTTTATCACGCAGAACCATATGCGCGTTACCGTTACCTTCGTAATGTTTTCCTTTATCAGGAACTGCAATATAAAAGGTGGTACGTTCGGGTATTTTATTCTTTGAATCAGTGGCTATGTTTGTGAAGTAGTCTTTTAAAAGGAATGCATCAACAAGAATACACGAGCTGAATTGCTCCCGGTTAATTGCTACATTGCATACTTCCGTTGCCTGGTCCTGGTAACCTGCCAATGCACGGAAACGATATCCTTTCCGGATCCTTAACTTTTCTTCAAGCTCCGGGAGTGAGGATGTAAACCGCATCAAAGTATTTACAGGTAAAAACACGAGAAGCATTGGGCTTGCAATGTTTTGTTCAATTTCATGATTTACTTTTGCCGATATTTCCTTAAGCTGAGATTCCGAAAAATTGCCAGCGACATAAATTACCGGGTAAAAACGATTGGTTTGTGCGTATTCAGCAGGCACAAAAGCGAAAACTTGTTCGTTATTGATTGTGAGTTTTATCAATTGCTTTTCGTTAAGTTCACTGCCTTCTGATTTAACTATTTTATCGCCGCGATAAGGTTTGCCGTTAAATGAATCACTTATAAACCGCAATGCGTTTGGCAAAGCCGAACACCAGTACTGGAAACTATGCCCGCCTTCGCGTACACGAAATTCATGAGGAATGTTCTGATTCCGCATCAGTATGTGCAATTCCTCATTGCTGCGGCAAAGGGTTTGTTCCTTGTCGCCGTTATCAATGTATATATTCAGTTTCCTGATTTCTGTTTCCGGCATTCCTGCTAAAACGTGAAACGGACTATTCTGCTTGTAAAAATCAGTAATCCGGTCAGCGCCTTTAAGACCTGGCGCACCAAAAAGCCGGCCCCACTGTTCGTCCCAGCCGGAAGCATCTTCTGTCATATATTGTTCGTCGGTCCGCACCGAAATGCTCAAAGGAACTGCTGTCCCAAATATTTCAGGGTGTTTCAGATGCAACATTAGTGCACCAAAACCACCCATCGAATAACCCATCAAAGCCCGATGCTGCCTGTCGGCAATGGTTCGGAAAAGGCTGTCAATATAGGGAACCAACTCTTTAACAAACATATCCTGATACATAAATGTACCTTGATAATCATTCACATAATAAGTCCGAAATCCTTCGGGCATTACAAAAATCATAGGAACAGATTCACCATTTTCAACAGATTTATCAGCATATTGAGAAATCTGTCCGTATTCGAGCCACGATGATTCGTCGTCGCCAAGGCCGTGCAATAAATAAACTACAGGAAAGGATTGGTGCACATCGTAATAATTTACTGGCAGGCATACCGAGAAATGAACATCCTGCTTAAGGATTCGGCTTGGCATAACCATGCTTTCCATAATCCGTAATCCGGCTGCAGCGAAAGAGCTGTAAACCAGAATTATGCTAAAGAAAAGCAACAACGGGGTTCGTTTCATAGTTAATTTCTTAGATGTTCCTTTATAAATCCTGCTGCTTCAAAAAGTCCGTTCAGGAATGATTCGTGCGATGATGTACCTTGCCGCACACGGTATTCATGATCCACTTTATTCTTCCTCATACTCATGTAAAGCGAATGGTAGCCTTTGTAATTTATGCCTTCATCGGAAATATCAAGGTAATAACTAAGGTAGGAATCAGTAGCAGTGGCGTCTTCCGGAAGATTTGCATCAAACAGAAGGCAGGAATTGATATGATTTGAGTTTTCAGGAAATAATTCATAAGCCAGAAGCCCAGCCTGTTTATTACCGAGTATAATGGTATGATTCCGGTCTGAGATAGTACGGTATTTCGCATTAAGCTGGCTCATAATCTGTTGCAGAACCTCCACGGTAATTGGTTCCGTTTGCAAAGGGATTTCGACAAGCAACGAGGCTGGTATTTTACCATTACTCATCATACTACTTAGTAATGATGTGAGATTTCCGGATTCTTCTTCCTGCGAAGCTGAATTGCGATCGTGAAGAGCAAGTATCACAGCATACTGGTTAGTGTCGGATGAATATGCTGGCGGCACAACAACTGAATAATTAAGGCCTGAGTTATCGAGCAGTTCAGCAAAAACCCTGTTTGAAGGCACATCAGGGCCCGGATCAACGTTTGCAGGAACATCAGGATAAGGAATATTCTGCACTGCGTTGCTAATGTATCTGAGGGCTTCAGGCAATGCTTTATGCCAGTAATCCCAACTGTGAGCTCCATTTTTAACCCGGTATTCGTGTTTAATATTTAAATCCCTGAGCATATTGTGCAGTTCATTATTGGGTTCCGAAAGGCTTTCTTCGTCATCGCCGCAATCGAAATAATAGTTCTGTCCGTTGAGTGCCGGATCGCCGGGATTTTTAAAAAAATAGAACGGGCTGTGAGCTTTGTAATAATCTGTCAGCCTGGCTGTTCCTGAAGCTCCAATACCTCCGAAAATCGATCCCCATTGCGAATCCCAACCGGACTGAGGCTCTTCCATATATTGCTGATCAGTGCGGAACGACATACTCAATGCAACACCGGTTTTAAATACATCGGGATTTTTTGCAGGTATAATCATAGCTCCGTAGCCACCCATCGAATAACCCATAACTGCCCTTTGCTGAGGACTTTTTACAGTACGGAACAACGAATCGATTTCAGGAACCATTTCAGTAATAAGCATATCCATGTATGGATAATTGCCGTTGTATTTATTAACCCAATAGGTATTGAACCCTTGCGGCATAACATATATCATCGGGACTGTTTCAGCAGCATTTGCATCAACATAATAGGTAATCAGTCCGTAATTATACCATGCTGATTCATTATCGCCAAAGCCGTGCAGGAGATAAACCACAGGATAATTCTCATTCAGACTGTCATAATTTTTGGGCAATAACACGGCATAAGCTATATCGCGGTTCAGAATCCGGCTTTTAAACGACTGATTTTTTAATAACCTCACAAACTTAACTGTATCAACCGGAGGATCTGGAGGAACAGTTACTGGCTCACGCTCACAGGCTGATAATCCCAACAGGAGAGGGAGAATTACAATGAACAAAAACATGAAGCTTCGCGAGCTCCTTAAGCCGTTTATCATTTTGCGGAAACTGCCTGATCAGGGGTAAATTCTTTAAGTGGTGTATCACTATAAACCACATACGATTTGAGGTAAATCCTGAAATCTGGATTCTGGTTTACCCATTTTATTTCAATTTTGTGATCGCCGTTTTTCAACAGGTACTTGTGGTAGATATCGTATTTTCGAACAATGTAATCGTAAGGCATTTTAACCTGTTCAACTTTTACACCATCAATAAATACATCCAGCAGAGCTACAAAATCACTCTTTGCTACTCCACACTGACT
>CAZOXJ010000040.1:0-16494 GCA_964583325.1 uncultured Lentimicrobiaceae bacterium | reverse complement strand
CATTTTTTGCAATCAGGGTTGTAGCATGTTTGTAGCTCAGGTCGTAAATCTGGTTTAATGTCAGATCAGAGTAAGGGAATTTGATGTCCTGTACTTTTTCAATGGCCGGTTTCCAGTATGCAGGAATTTTATCATATCCAACCATTACGCCCAATATTCCCGCTGCCGTAGCTGGATTGCAATCGGAATCCTGACCGCAACGCGTTGAAATATCCATGGTTTTATAGAAATCTTTTTCACCATAAAGTAAGCCTATAACCACATAAGCGGCATTTACGCTTGCATCAATATTGAATGCGTTAAAAACACCTTCGGGGCAGCCTTTTTCTGATGTGTGTTTCTTCTCAAATTCAAACCAGCATTGTTTCCAATCTGTTGGGTATTGCTTGTGCCATTTAATAACATCGCTGATAGCCTGGTAAAACCTGCTCTTTTCAGGAATTGGTTTTAATCCCTGGGCAATAATAAAATCCAGATCGTCGGAGATGAATGCAGTTGAATACATGGCTGCCATAAAAACACCGCCATAAAAGCCGTCGCCGTAGTTCATTATGTGGCCGGTACGATCGCAGATTTCGGAAGCGGTGTTGATCATTCCCGGAGCCATCAAACCTGCAAAATCGGCTTCGATCTGAAAATCAATATCGTCGGCATGCGGGTTATTCATCCAATGTCCGGAAGCCGGGGGCATAATTCCATTCAGAATGTTATAGCGGGCGGCCTGGTTGGCGTGCCAGAGTTTATAATCATCTTTGGCAAATGATATAGCAAAGGAATCAGCAGGAGCATCGAGGCCAACTCTTTCGAGCACTTCAACGAATGTTAAATCCATATATACATCATCATACAGACCCGGATCCAGTTCATATAATTCTTTTATATAATCATCGTACCAGATCATTTGCTGGTAATCCTGGATCATGGTGCCTTTAAACTTGAATTCAGTAGGCCCGCCATAAGTAACACCAATAGTCTGTCCTGCCCAGCCGCCTTTTATCTTATCTTTCAGAGCATCGGCTGTTAATGTAGCTTTTTCAGGTAGCACATTGGCCTGTTTCTTTTCACCTCTGCAGGATGCGAAAAGCAATATAACAGAAAGTAAAAAGAGAATACTTATTCCTTTTTTCATAAGAGATCTATTTAGGCAAATTGCTTTCAGGTTGTTTCTCCGAATAAATCATGATATCATTAATCCGGATTTCATATTCAGGTTTCGGATTGATCCATTTGAGCCTTACATTGTGTTTGCCTTCAGTAAGCTGGTATTTCCAGGCTGGTTCAAGGCGGCGCGAAGTACTTTTCATCGGCATTTTTACTTTTTCATCAAGTTTGCCATCGATATAAACTTCCAGTTCAGCCACATATGGATCGTCGGGTTCGGCAAGGCCAAACATTTCGGATCCTACCCGTTTCGAAACGCGGTCGATATAACCTTTATCGATCTTCGAATTTTTTACCAGGTTTCCATAAAAGATGTACCCGTTTCCAATAAAGTCGTACGAAAGCTCATCGGTGAAAGATTGGTCAAACCTGTCGCGGAAGATTGGAAAAGTATTTTCGAAATTCTGCTCGAAAGCAACAGCAACAGGCTCTTTAAAAGGGATTACAATTTTGTTGCTGTCAACTGTGCCGCCTGCGAGTTTTATCATTTCGGTTGCATGTTTATAGCTTAGTTCATAAGCCTTTGCAAGCGAGGTAGTAGTTCCTTCAAAGTTCAGGGGTTCAATTTCCTGCAAAGGCTTTAGCCAGAAAGCCGGAATATTTGAATATCCCAGCATTACACCAAGCACTCCGCCAACAGTTGCAGGATTGCAATCGGCATCCTGCCCGCAGCGGGTAGCAATATCAATGGATTTGGTAAAATCACCTTTCCCGTACAAAAGTCCGATTGTAACGTACGCTGAGTTTATTTTTGCATCGATGTTAAACGATAAAAAACATCCTTTCGGGCAACCCACATCATTATTCCATTTCTTCTGAAGTTCGAACCAGGTTGCCTGCCAGTCATTTGGATTTTGTTTATGCCATTTGATTACATCAGCAATACAATCATGAAATTTGGTTTTTTCAGGAATGGTTTTAATTGCTTGTTCTACAATTTCGGTCGCATTATTTGAAACAAATGCCATAGAATACAGAGCCGAAACATAAACGCCACCATAATAACCATCGCCGCTGTTCATAATATGTCCGACGCGGTCAGCAATTTCGGTAGCTGAATTCACCATTCCAGGAGTCATTAATCCAATAAAATCGGCTTCGATCTGGAAATCGAGATCATCGGCATGAGGATTATTTTTCCAGTTTCCTGATTGTGGTGGCATAATCCCATTCAGAATATTGTATCGCGAAGCCTGGTTAGCATGAGCCAGGTGATAAGCAGTTCGGGCCCAATGATTGGCAATGGTATCCATTGAAACATTCAGTCCGTGTTTTTCGAAAGCTGCAACAAAATTCAGATCAGTATAAATATCATCAAAAAGACCCGGCTTTTTATCCCACCAGTATTTCACATAGCCTTCGCGCCACGGGATATTTTGAGTTGCAGGAATTATAGAACCCTGGTATTTGAATTCGACAGGAGCGCCGTAAACCACGCCAATAGTCTGTCCGGCCCAGCCACCCTTGATCTTATCCTGAAGCTGCTCTTTTGTGAAAGTATTTTCAGTTAATCCGGCTTTCTTTTCCGGATCTTTCTGTTTACACGAAAAAGCAGAAAGCAGCAGCATTGACATGAGAAACGTAATTCCAAAAACCCGATTAATCTTATATCGTATCATACAGTTTCCTTTTAATGATAAACACTGAGTTCAGTTACCGACGTAAAGCCTGAAACATTTTTGGTGTATTTGTTCCAATGGCCTTCTATTTTAGCATCACCGATAATCCGGATGGCTTTGGTTTCGACCGTTGAAAAACTGATCACATATTCGACAAAGTGAGGTTGATAAAACACAATATCCGTTTCGGGTAAAGCAGGTGAGATTGAAATTTTTTCAATGGGCACCCATTTGCCGGCTTCGTTCATATATTGTATGTTGAGCGATGTAAACCAACCTCCGAATTCCTCGAGGCAACCGGTATGCAAAGCAAGCATGCTGATTTTTTGCGGGGTTTGCCAACCATACCCATAGTAGTCGATTTTAGGGATTTTTGTTTTTGCTGACAGGCTGTAAAATACGGAACCGGCGCCGGTAGTTTTCCCATCGTTGATTACTTCAACATTTTTTGCGTACATCGGTTTCCCGAAAGTGTACCAGCAGGAATCAAGAACTTTTTCGTTGAGCTCACGAACATTAGCAAGGATTGTATCGGCCGTTGAAGCTATGTTTTTACCGCGAACCAATAGATTGAAATCCTTTGTAATTTTCTCTTTCCCATTATCCAGCTGAAGAGTCACTTTTGAATATCCCGGAGTTGTAGGAATACCGGTGAGTTTCCCTTTTGTAAAAGTAAGGCCGGCAGGTAATGAGCCCGAAATCAGGCTCCAGTTATATACTTTATTTGCTTCGGTATAAAAATTAAAGTCAACCGGTTTGCTGATTTCCATTTGCGGCAACGGTCCAAGGCAAAATTCGAGAGGCGGATTAAAAACAGCATCGGAGTTAATGGTCAATGTTTGGTTGCCCGGCTTTCCGCTTAATTTACCCCCTTTCGAAACAACAAGATCAATTGTTGCTCTCAATGTCCTGTCAATTATATCTGAGATTTTTGCGTCGGGCAGATCGTAGCGGGTAATGTTAATATACTTGTCATTGAAGGGAGTTTTCCAGCCTTCGATAGGCAGGTAAAGGTTTGCAGGTAATCCTTTCATTCCATTAATAACGCCCATCAAACCAGCTACTGTTGCAGCCTGGTTATCGGCATCGAAACCCATGGCACATGAAAGATCGAGCGTACGCTGGAAATCATTTTCGCCATAAAGCATTGCCAGGATTGCGCATGCTCCGTTAAGATTAGCATTCCAGATGGTTTTGGTCATTTGAGGCTCATCAACATAATATTTCTGCGCCATTTCTTTCCATGATGCCTTCCAATCCGTTGGATATTTAGAATGTAATGCAATCATTTCTCTTGCAGTAGCTGTAAACCGACCGCTGGCAGGTAAAGCTTTGATTCCGATTTCGATCAGTTTATTAATGTCTTTTTCGAAAAATGCTGCCGAATACATCGCACCGTAAAAAACAGTAGGCTCAACTCCCCATTCATCGCTGGTTATGCGGGCAGCCCAGTCGGATTTGGAAGCGGCATAGTTCACCATTCCGGGAGCAGTAAAAGCCCAAATTTCATTAATAAGCTGTGGATCAATCTGATACCAGTGCGGATTTAATGCTTTGCTTCCTGTAAAAGGAGGTGTATATCCAAAATGCATCAGTCCAAGTGCGCCGCGGTTTGCCAGCCACACCCTGTCGCGGATATGATACATCCATGCATCGCGAAGTTCGCTGTACGAAGGTTCCGCGCCAAATTTCTGCATCTGAAGCAGGTACATGTATTCAACATCCGTATCATCGTCGGAGAAAGCACCTTCGTATTTCTGAAGTTTATCAAGGCTTTTGCTGTATCCGTAGGGCCAGTTTTCGGGACCGGGAGCATTGATATATTTATTTTCGTGTGGCAAGCCATACATATTGCCAATCATCTGGCCAATCCAGGCTGCAGCAATTTTATCCCGCAGCTCACTGACACTTATTTTTGATGGTTTTGCACCAAATAAGTTATCTGAGGTGAAATAAGTGACTGCAATAAGTACAATCAGAATCAATATAATTTTTCGTTTCATCATGCTTATAAAGGATTTTGAACCAGGTTCGAATTGGTACTTAAAACCTGCTGCGGAATAGGGAATAATTTAGCATTTGGTCCTGATGCCGGTTTGTTCCATCCGGCATTACCCCAGACACCGAACCGTATCTGATCCTGCCTGCGGTGACCTTCCCATGCGAATTCGCGACCCAGTTCATTTAGAAATTCTGCATTTGTCATATCTGAAATCTGTAAAGGTGCCAGGCCTGCCCGTGTCCTGATTTTCTGAAGGTCAGCATCATTCAGCATTTCACCGGCACGGCCCAGACGCATTAAAGCTTCTAGTTTAGTATACAGCACATCGGCATAACGGAACAACACAAAGTCGTTCTCCATATCTGTGGTATAATATTCCAGTTGATCCTGGTATTCGTATTTGGCACAGCGGGCTCCCTCCCACTTTTTTCGAGCCATATAATTAGCTACAGTTGGAGTGTAAATAAACGGTTCACCATCAATAACAATATCATTCCCGGCTTTATCCTTTTGCTGTCCATAAAGGAATGATTTTTTTCGGATGTCATTATCGGCATACTTGTTCAGAAAGCCGGGTTCGAGAATGAATTCATCCCACATACCACCTTTAAAATTAAATGTAGCACGGCTGGCGTCATTGAGCGTAAGCGTGTACCAGTAAAAGCGGTCCTTTGTGAAAATGGAATGCATCGGTATCACAAAGATGTTTTCGGTTGATGATTCATTATGTACTTTAAAATTTGCAAAGTAATCATCTTCAATACGGTAGCCATTGATAGCTATAACTTTATTGCATGCATCAATTGACTGTTGAAATTTATCTTCCCCAATCCACTCCTGAGCATTTAAGTAAAGTTTTGCCAGCAGTGTATAAGCCATACCCTGAGTAACTCGTCCGTAGTAATCCGGACCAGGCTGCGGTTGCAGTTTTTCAACGTTATCGAGGATTGTTTTCTCTATATAATCGTAAATAAACTTCCTGTTCTTCTGCTGCGGGAGACTTTTATCCGCAAAATCAATCGTAAAAGGAATATTACCCCAATTATCCATGGCCATATAATAGAAGTAAGCCCGGAGAATCTCAATTTCAGTACTTATACCAGCCTTGGCAGGGAACTCTATTTCGGAGTCGTTGATGGTAAAAATTATTTCATTACAGGCACTTATGCCCTGGTAAATAAAATTCCAGGCTTCGTAGTTTATTTTGTTGGTGGGGCTATACCTGTGCGCATGAAGTTCATCCCAGCGGCCGTTATCCCATACAAAGCCATCATCGCGGCCGGGAGCTACCATTTCGTCGGAAGCCATTTCGCCAAGCGTCCAGATGCTGAATTCTTCAGGATACCGTTGCAGACTGGTGTATGCACGACCAGCGTACTTAATCAGATTTTCTTCGTTCACTAAAAACTGATCGACAGGAATGCTTGAATAGGCTACTTCGTCGAGATCGGTACATGACGCCATGCTTAACACAATAGTTAGACAAATAGCGTGTACCGTATATTTAAACTTTTGCATGACTCATTTTGTGTTTAAATTAAAAACTAACGTTTACACCTAAAGTAATGGTGGTAGTGCGGGGATAATAGCTCAGGCGCTCAATCCCAGGTTCCAATCCACTTAAATTTACTTCCGGATCGAGACCTTTGTACCCTGTAATGGTTAGCACATCCTGTGCGGTGGCATTCAGCCTGAGTTTCGAAATATATTTCGACTGAACATGGAAATTATACCCTAAACTTATATTATCGAGCTTAACGAAAGTTGCATCCTCAATATATTTTGAAGAATATTGCCCGATGCCTATGAATTCAGGCGTATCCAGTTGTGTATGCACAATATTTCTGCCGAGGCTCTGCCAGTTCTCATAGTACAGTCGGTACATGTTGAGTACCTGTCCCCCGATGTTGGACCTGATGGAAAAGCCCATATCCCAGTTATCATAAGTAAGCCTGTTGCTCCACCCAAGTGTACAAAACGGGTAAGCACTTCCGATAGGTTCCCAGTCTTTGGGATCAACTTTACCAACCGGGTTAGCATTTTCGAACAAATCATAGCCATCCTCATTTAAGCCTATCCATACCGGACCATAAAATGTTCCCAGCGACTTTCCTTCTTCTATTCGTTGCGAGCTAAGAGGATAAGAGCCCCCTAACCAACCGGTTTCAATGTATTTGGCTGTAAATTCTTCATTCGAAAATTTAATCAGTTTATTGCTGTTTCTACTGAAAGTGACAGTGGTATTCCATTGGAAAGAGTTCCCTTTAACAACTGCCCCGTTAAGAGTAAGTTCCACACCCTGGTTTCGGATGGTACCGATATTGGCAAACAGCACAGGGTAGAGATAAGGAGGATAAGGCACACTATATGCATAAAGCAGATCGGTGCTAGTACGGTAGTAATAATCAAAAGCACCACTAAAACGATTGTTAAAAAAGGAAAAATCGAGGCCTGCATCCAACTCCTGTTTCTTTTCCCAGCGCAAGTCAGGATTTGGATTCGATTTAGGTCCCCAACCATTTATCCATTCGCCGTTGTAATAGAATTTCTTCCCCGGTCCAACCATCATCAGTGACTGATAGCTCGAAAAATCCTGATTACCTGTAGTGCCATAGCCTAGGCGTAATTTGAGATCATTTACCCAGGTGACATTATTCATGAATTCCTCTTTATTGATCCTCCAACCCAAACTTGCCGCAGGGAACCATCCCCATTTGTTATTCTCGCCAAACCTTGATGATCCTTCCCGACGGATTGAAACTGCTGCCAGGTAGCGCTCGCTGTAATTGTACATGAGGCGGCCAAAAAATGAAATCAGAGTATTGCTGCCTTTATACGATCCCATTTCAGCCTGGCCAACACCCAAAGCCGATCCGGCTCCAATATTATTAGGCCCATACAAATCAGAATCAAATCCTGAATTTACCATATATGAAGTGTTCGACTCCTGCTCCTGGTATGAATAGCCTGCAAGTGCCTGTAAATTATGGTTTTGAAAGGATTTTGTATAATTAACCGTACTTTCATAAAGCAACGTACTGCTTTTACCATTGGCTACCTCTGCTTCACCACCTTTGCCCAGAATACTTGGGTAATACATGGTTTTATATGACATATCCTCCCAATCCGACTGCTCAATTGAAATAAAATTTATCCATTTCAGCGATTTAGCCAGGTTTAGTGTTGCGCGGATATTACCGCCGGCATCTGTTGTTTTTCCTTCGCGAGTCCGTTCGTTGAGCATAGCAACCGGGTTGTAATAATCAATTCCTTCCAAACGGGTATAGCCCCCTGAATAAGAATTATCAGGATCATAAACGGCACTCGTCGGATTACGGATAAAAGCCTGGTAAAAAATATCATAATTGGCAGGACTATAATTGCGCATGCTATAGCTCAGGTTGTAATCGAGCAATAAAATATCGCCAAACGCTTTTTGAGATATGTTTGTACGGAGCAGGTATTTGTTCGATTCATTATTTTTCAGCAAACCATCTGCTTTATCAATGTAAATGGTGGTCCTGTGCGAAAAGTTCTCATTTCCTCCGCTTATGGCCAGGTTATGCTTCTGGCTGAAAGGATTTTCGCGTGTTATTTCCTTAAACCAATCCGTGCTGGCGTCGTAAATACTTACAGCTTTGTCAGGAGCATACGTTTCAATTGCTGACCGGAATTCGTCAGCCGTCAGATTTGCAACTCCGCGGGGAGCTACCTGAACTGAAAGCTGACCGGAATATTCAATTTTTGCCGCACCCGCTTTAGCCCGTTTGGTTGTAATAATAATTACACCGTTCGAACCGCGTGTTCCATAAATAGCCGCGGCAGCACCGTCTTTCAATACATCCATTGATTCCACTTCTTCGGGACTGATGCTCTTCAAATCGGATCCGGCTACTCCATCAATAACAATCAAAGGCCCCTGTCCCGAAGTGAGCGTATTGGTACCACGAAGTATAATATTGTAACTCGCCATCGGGTCTGCTCCGTTAGGCTGGATAATAGTTAAACCTGCTACTTTCCCCTGCAACAATCCCATGGGGCTGTTATAGGCACCGGGATTGAATTCACCTGATTTAACAGAAGAGATAGAGCCGGTAACTTCTTTCTTAGTTGTTGATCCATAACCGATTACCACAACACCATCCAAAGCCTGAACAGAAATTTTGAGGCGAATGTCTATTTTCTGTTGCGTACCAACCAGTACTTCCGTATTTTCATATCCTATATATGAAAAAACAAGGGTTGAGCCTTTCGGTGCATCCAGCGAATATTTCCCGTTAATATCGGTAACACTGCCGGTTTGTGTGCCTTTTATTAAAATATTAACACCCGGAATAAGCTCATTGCTTTCGTAATCCGACACAATTCCCGACACTTTGATATTGGGAATATCCTGAGCATTAGTGTAAAGTGTTGTAAAGACTATCAATACCATCAGAACAGACAGAACTATTGACCTTAACTTTACTACCCCTGGGTATGTTTTCATAATCAAGATTTTACTTGTTCAACATCAAGTGATGATAATTCCGAACGATAAGGTATTGATGCCTGGGCGCCCATCCGGGTAACCGTGATTGCAGCTGCACGGGCAGCGAATTTTACGGAATCAAGTATTGATCTGCCTTCCGAAAGCCCTACACAAACTGAACCACAGAATGTATCACCTGCTGCGGTTGTATCAAGTGCATCCACTTTGTAGGCTTCTACAAAATGATATTCGGCATATTCCTTAATTAATGCTCCCTGCGAGCCCAGTGTTATTACAACAATATCAACACCTTTGGCACTTATGATGTCGGCAGCCTGTTTGGCAGATTCAATGTCTGAAACTTTTATTCCCGAAAGAATTTCTGCTTCATTCTTATTTGGAATAATTATATAAACATTTTTCAGCAGATTGTTGGATAAGGCCCTGGCAGGAGCAGGATTCAAAATAACTTTTATCCCTTTCTTATTAGCCATTTCAGCCACATACTCTACCGTTTCGATGGGTATTTCGAGCTGCATTAAAACAAGGTCGCTGTTTTCAATTTCGGCACTGGCCTTATCAATATCCGAAGGTGTAAGGTAAGCGTTAGCTCCCGAAGCAACTACAATACAGTTTTCGCCCTGCGAATCAACAGTTATTAAAGCAACTCCCGAAGGATGCCTGGAATCCGAATAGATATAGTCAGTTTTAATGTTTTCAGTATTGTACAACATCACCGATTGCTTTCCAAAAACATCATTGCCTGTTTTTGAAATCAAGGTTACATTTCCGCCCAGGCGCGCTGCTGCGACTGCCTGGTTTGCTCCTTTTCCGCCGGGGTTCATAAAAAAAGTTCCGCCCAAAATGGTTTCACCAGGCACGGGAAGCCTGTCTGCCTTAATAACCATATCTGTATTACAGCTTCCAACTACAACGATTTTTTTTGATTGCATATCGATTCGATTTTATATGCAGCAAATATATATCATGCAGAATATGAAAATTATCAATAATTTACATAATCCGGTAATTTAAAATCACCATTTCCCCTCCGAAAAATATATGTATAGTGCTTATTTATAGTATATTAAATAATCGCAAATCAGAATATTTTAGTTAAATAACTGTATTTTTAAACTATTAACGTCGGATATTTTTATTCTATCTATATATTTACAGCTTCAAAATGGACGTGCTCCTGGCAGGAAAACCCAACGAATTCATATGACAAGTTTTTTTTGTGATAGCAATCTATAGGTTCTGCTGCCCTTCGTACAAAAGACAGAGGTCAGTTTCCAGCCTACGGCAGTAAACCAATTTCAAAAACGATTAAACCAAACACCTGCAATGTCGAAACTTCAATCACTTGTGTCGCTTACACATTCCATGTCTTTAGCCGAGAAAAAAGCATTCAGGATCCGGTCGTCGCGCAACAAAACAAATGCGGATTATATTATATTATATGATGTTATTGAGAAAAACCGGGAACTGCCCACATCGTCACTGCTTGCTGAATTCCTGAAAATACGCCCGGGAGCTTCGATTGAAACAACAGTTAAGTACCTGTATGAATTGTTGCTCGACACTATGCTTGAACTTAAAAAAGAGCAGGATAGTTTCTATTTTCTTTTTAATAAGATACTGAAGGCAAAGATATTATATGAAAAATCCTTGTTTGACGAATGCTTCGGATTGCTCGAAGATATAATTGTGCAGGCCGAAAAGTATGAAAACTATTATGCGCTGCTGCTTGCTACCCGACTGGAACTGGATTACTTACTGGCTTTGAATTTCCCGAATCTGAATGAAAAAACACTTCTGAAAAAGCAGTTCAAACTTAACGAAGCATTAAAGTATGTGCGGAAAATCAATGAACAATCGTCGCTGTATGAAAATCTGAAACACCGAATTGTGTATAAGGGACATGCCCGCTCACGAAAACAAAAAGATGAATTGAATGACTTGGTTTACAGCGAGATAAGTATCGTAGCATCTCAAAATCTGGATAATTTCGAGATCAGCAAACTACATCAGCTTTTCCAATCGAACTACCTGATAAGCGTTGGCGACTACCAATCAGCTTTAAACTCATACATTGAGCTTAATAACCTTTTTGAGGCAAACAAACACCTGTGGAGCAATCCACCGGTTTATTACTTACACACCCTCGAAGGCGTGCTCGAAAGCCTGAGGAGCATCCATAACTATAACGGTATGACCTATTTTATTACGCAATTGAAAGCCATTGACAGTCAATCCGCAAGTTTCAGGATAAATCTTACCTCCATTATCTATTTATATGAGTTGTTCCCATTTCTGGATCGAGGTGATTTTACATCATCCAAATCGCTTATGAATACGTATAAAGACACTTTGTTTGATAAACTTTTTTCGTTAAACAGGGCTCGTCAGGCTGAACTTTGTCTTTACACCTCTTTAGTATATTTCGGCAATGCGGAATATCATAACGCACATAAATTCCTGAACCAGATTATTCTCCGGGGCAAGAACTATTATTACCTTCCTCTTTACAGAACAATTCGCCTTGTAAACCTGATGATTCTATACAAGTTGGGAGATTTTGATCTGATCAAATACGAAATACGGTCGATGAAACGCGATTTAATTGATACTGCAAAAGACTATAAGATAGAAAAGTTTTTATTCAGGTTTTTGAATAAACAAATTCCAGCTGTTTTAAAACAACGCGAGCAGCTATTGGAAAAAACGTTGAAGGAATTTGCTGAAATCCATCAGGATGTATTTGAAAAACAGATACTTCGAATTTTTGATTTCACTGCCTGGGTCGAATCGATATTACGCAAAGTTCCTTTGGCAGAAGTGCTGCAAATCAAGTTATCCGCTCACAATACTTCCATTAATCAAAGTTAACATTAGGGTTAGTGGCTGTATTTATTATAAAGCAGTAATTCACCAGATTTTGCATCGCGGGCACACGATTCCCAAATCCAGTTCCTTACTTTTCCCATTTACTTCCTTATTTCCTTAATTCACGGAGGATTTTCCACTGTTCACCGGGATTCGTTGGCTTTAAATATAAGCGTAAAGTAGTTTTGCCGAAAAATATTGACATGACTACAGACATCACATACTCATTGTCCGGTTACCGGGAAAATTCATCGGGCTTTTATACCAGCCTAAGCGATTTTACCGACTTAATAATCAGCAATCTGAATCCGGAAACAGAAAGGGTTATAACAGATTTCAGCTATTTCGTGGAGGAAAATAAGGTTGAAAATCTTCGTTCGCGGAATGAATACCTGGTTGAAATCCTGATGATTGGCGTGTATTGGAATAATTATTCAGCAAATGCACAGGAAACGGGTTTGCTTTCGAAAAAACTGCTGAAAGCATTATATAAACAGCGTAAAAAATTCCCGAAGTATAAACCTCAAATAGATAAAGTCAGGGGATTCATGGCCTATTCGTTGCTCGAAAAAAACAACAGGAAACCCTCCGGTACTTTCTCTCTGAAAAGCCTTATTAATCTCTTAAACTGGCTTAGCGCAACCGGTGAGTTTAACGAAGAAGTGCTCCGCCTCAATAACTGGGTCTCATTTTTCAAAACCAAAGATGAAGATTATATCGAAAGCCTGATCAAAAACGCTGTGCTTTTTGCCGACCATTTCTCGCTGAAAGGGATGGAAATGCTCGGCGAATACACACAGCATCTGAGTGGTTTTCATCAAAACACTTTGCCATCCTATAAATACCGCGAAGACTATTTCTTTGCCAGCCGCCGCGAAAATGAATACTTTCTTAACATGTTTGCCGCCGAAGTCCTGAACCGTGGATTGAAGAAAGGATTTACCGAAACAACAAAAAAAGTGCTGTTGCTCCCTACCTGCATGCGCAGCGAACCTGCCACTGGTTGTAAAGCAAAATCCGACGGCAAGGAACTGGTTTGCGCTTCTTGTTCCAACGAATGTAATATCGGGAAGGCCTCATCCGAAATGAAAAAACAAGGAATAACCTCCTACCTGATCCCTCATTCTTCGGATTTTTCAAAATTCCTGGTGAAATGGAAGGATTGCCCCGATACCAGCCTGATCGGCGTGGCATGTGTACTAAACCTGATTAGCGGCGGGTACGAAATGAAAAGGCTTGGTATTTCCTCGCAATGCGTTTTCCTCGATTATTGCGGGTGCAAGAAACACTGGGATAAAGAGGGTTTTGCTACTTCGCTGAATGTTAACCAACTTACCAAAGTAGTGCAGAAACCTAAAGTCCCCATTGAAAAGCCATATTTGGTTTTAGCTGATTGAAAAATTTTAGTTACTTAAAAAAAAGCAATATGAACACAAAAATGACTTTCGGCGGCATAGGGCCAAAACTTGCGCTTATAACTCTGCCATATATTTTGTTGTCGATACTGATAACACAAAAGGATCCTCAGTTTTTGAAATTAAATTTAGCTGATGCTGAATGGATAACTGTTGCCGGATACACATTGATTGGTATTGGATTTCTTTTTTATGTAACAACCATCGTTGTTTTTCTGACTGATTTCAAAAAAGGATTACTTGTTACGCGTGGCACGTTCAGCCTGTGCCGCAACCCGATTTATGCCTCGTTTATAGTTTTTTTTATTCCCGGCCTGGCATTGGTTTTTCAATCAGGAATGATTCTGTCGGTAGCACTGGTTCTTTACCTGAACTTTAAAATCTCCATTCATGGTGAAAACAAAGTTTTGCAGCGCGAA
This sequence comes from uncultured Lentimicrobiaceae bacterium, assembly GCA_964583325.1. Classification (GTDB taxonomy): domain Bacteria; phylum Bacteroidota; class Bacteroidia; order Bacteroidales; family UBA4417; genus UBA4417. Next base: position 2,518 of record CAZOXJ010000040.1, on the reverse strand, counting down.
TTTGGCGAAGCGTATGAAGAGTACCGGAAAAATGTAAACGAAATAATTCCTTTCCCCGTTTCCGGAATAAGAAATTCTCGCAAGAAAAGTTATTTCCCTCATTTTGATTCGGGGATTCACAGTAAGTGAAACATTTTAAATAACTTCCCCAAAACTCTGTAGAAATCCCACATTAGATATTCTAGATTTTTTTTAACTCAATTCCTGAATGTGCTTTTAGCAAATATATCGTCCCTACGGGACTTTGGTCATTGGGGTAAATTATTTTTCTACCAATATTCAGTCCCGCTGGGACTGTCCCGTAGGGACATTATGTTGGTAGAAAGCTAAACACGAGTCAGAATAAAGTCCCGTAGGGACGAAATAGTATTTTGTCTGACCGTTTAAATTTGTTCACATATTCAATTGGAATTGGGGAAGTTATTTTGAAACTTTCATTAAAGTACTCATTCCGGTTTTTCAGGTATTCAAAGGTCAATTTCCGGCATTCAATGTGTTTCGGTTTCCAATAGTAAAAGCCTGCAATATATTTGTGAAGCATTTGAATGAAGGATGAAAAACAGGGATAAAAGCTTTAAAACAAGCACTTTGATACAGAAAAAAAACATAAATTGGCAGTTCCAAAATCATTCCAAAATGACATTAGGCGAACTGAACAAAATAAACGCTGACAGCGCTTTTCGCGATTCGCGGATGTTGCCGTTACGAAATATATTGCTTTTGCTAACAATCGGAGGATCAGCTATCGTATTATTCTGGCATTTGTTCGACAGGTATTACCTCAGCGAAAATCAACCGGTACTTTTCTGGCTCCGGATAACCACTATTGCTGCATATATATTAAATCTGTTTGCTGCTGTAATCCGAAAAACAGACCATGCCTACAAACAACACCTGACCGCTGGTTTTTATTTTGGTACAATTTTCTGTACGTTATTAGCTATGTTTACCGGGGCAAGTCAGAGCCCATACTGGTTCGGGTTGTTTTTCATTCTCATAGGCTGGTTTGTGCTGGTGCCATTCACATACAAAGAACTGATCGTGCACAGCGTTTTGTTTTTTCTCCTGTTTCTGGGTGGACTACTTGTCCAGACAAAATTTCAACTTGTAGGTTATGAAATAGCTAAAATTATTTTTCTGTATTCCGGCACTCTTTTCATCGGTTTTTATGCAGCTTTTACCCGTAACCAGGCCGAAGCCAACGCTTTTCTTACAAACAGGGAATTGCATACCAAGAATACCGAGCTGAATAAGTATCTGCTGGTTTTGGAACAGGCACCGGGTTCTGTTTTTATCATGGATAACAAAATGAATTTTGAGTATATCAATCCGGTTTTCACCCAATTGTCGGGATATACCGAAGAAGAGCTGCTTCATAAAAATATAAACGATACCATTTACAAGGGTAAAACTCCCGAATCGCGCGCCGATGTTGCACAAGCGCTTCGGAATGGCGAGAAATGGCAGGGCGAATTGCTTACGTATCATAAAACCGGTAAAAACTACTGGGCTAACACCATTGCAGCTCCATACAAGGATGACACAGGAAATATTGAAGGCTATATAGTTATACAGCAGGATATTACCGAACACAAAAAAATGGAGCTCGCGCTACAGGAAAGCGAAGAGCTTTATCGCACCCTCATTGAGAAATCACTTAATGGAGTGGCACTAACACGCGATCGCAAATTTTTTCTTGTTAACCAGTCCTTTTGCGACATTTTAGGGTATTCGATGCAGGAAATTATGGCAATTCAGCCTGAAAGCCTTTTGGCTCCCCAGGACAGGGAAAGGGTACTCGCTATTCACGATAAACGTATGCGTGGAGAATTGGATACGCTGAGCTATCATGCAAAATTTGTTCATAAATCAGGTGCCTTCCTTACTGTCGAAATGAGTTCCACAACAGTTCAGATTAATGGCAGCAATTCCTCATTTGTTACCCTGCGCGACATAACCGAGCAACACAGCCTGAAGGAAGCCCTTGAACAAAGTGCACAGAAATACCGCGATCTGGCCGATTTGCTTCCGCAAACTGTTTATGAGCTCGATTTACAAGGGAAGATCACTTTTATGAACCAGGCAGGAATAAATGCCTTTGGAAAAGTATTATCATCCGAAAATCTTTCAGCGCTTGATTTCATTGTGCCCGAAGATCATGAACGATTGATCCGGAATATGCAAAAAAGCAGCCATGGACAGAAAAACACTTCCGGAAACGAATATACTGCAAAAAGAGCGGATGGAAGCCGGTATCCGATCCTGGTGTATGGCGCTCCCATTTATACCAAAGGTATTTTAACCGGTACACGGGGTATTATTATCGATATTTCGGAACGAAAAGCTATTGAAAATGCTTTACGCGAAAGTGAATCGAAATACAAAACTCTGATCGAAAATTCGCAGGATGGAATATTTGCCATTATTGGTGATAAAGTACATTTTGTAAATAATACTTTCTGTAAAATGCTGGGATACACTGCCGATGAAGTTTACAACATGCCTGCAATCAGCCTTG
>CAZOXJ010000039.1:11299-24341 GCA_964583325.1 uncultured Lentimicrobiaceae bacterium | reverse complement strand
TTCACTTTTCACTTTTCTACCTTCCGCTATACATATTCTCATAATACTTCAGGTAATTTCCCGAAGTAACTTCATCGAGCCATTTTTCATTTTCAAGGTACCAGGCAACTGTTTTCTCAAACCCTTCGTTGAACTGAACTTCCGGCTGCCAGCCAAGTGTTTCGTGTAATTTGGTGGCATCGATGGCATAACGCAGATCGTGGCCGGCGCGGTCTTTTACATACGTGATCAGGTTTTCGCTTTCTCCTTCGGCTCTTCCCAACATACGGTCCATGATACGGCAAAGGGTTTTCACAATATCAATATTCTGCCGTTCGTTATTACCGCCGATATTGTACGTTTCGCCATTTACACCATTTTCATAAATCAGATCGATGGCTTTTGCATGATCTTCCACATACAACCAGTCGCGGACATTGGTTCCCTGTCCGTAGACAGGTAAGGGTTTTTTATGGCGTATATTGTTAATAATAAGCGGGATAAGCTTTTCAGGAAACTGGTTTGGCCCGTAGTTATTCGAACAGTTCGAAATTACAACGGGTAAGCCATACGTATGATTGTAAGCTCTTACAAGATGGTCGCTGCTGGCTTTGGAAGCCGAATACGGACTCCTCGGATCGTAAGGTGTGGTTTCAAGGAATTTGCCTTCTTCGCCGAGCGAACCATACACTTCATCAGTAGAAACGTGGTAGAAACGCTTCCCTGCAAAATTGTCCTTCCAGGTGTTCCTGGCTGCATTCAGCAGGTTTACTGTTCCAACAATGTTGGTCATGATAAACTCCTTCGGATTCGTAATCGAACGATCCACATGCGATTCGGCAGCGAGGTGAATTACCCCGTCGAACTGATAGGCATCAAATGTTGCCATAACAAACTCTTCATCCACGATATCGCCTTTAACAAACTCGTAATTAGGTAGTTTGTCGATATCGGTAAGATTAGCCAGGTTGCCGGCATAGGTAAGTTTATCGAAGTTAACAATGAGTGTTCCGGGGTATTTATTTACAAATAATCGTACCAGGTGAGATCCGATAAAACCGGCGCCCCCGGTGATCAGTATTTTTTTCATACAAATTTCCTTTATCAATAATGAGCTTAAACAGTGGATAAAATTACAATTTTTATCAAGCCATATACTACCTTCAAGCAAAAAACGCTTACATCCTGCCCAATGCTTTTTCCCATTCCCAGGAGGTAAGCATCATTTCGTCAATGCCTTTTTCGGCTTTCCATCCAAGTTCATCATTTGCGAAACGGGTGTCGGCCCATACTTTTTCGATATCGCCGGGGCGACGGGGAACAATTTTATAATTCAGTTTTACTCCGCTTACTTTCTCAAAAGCATTAATAACTTCCAGGACTGAAAAACCATTTCCTGTACCCAGGTTAAAAATTTCGAGTTCTGATTTTCCTTTATCGTTCATCATCCTTTCAACAGCAATAACATGTGCTTTGGCAAGATCAACAACATGAATATAATCGCGTACGGCAGTTCCGTCGGGGGTATCATAATCGTCGCCAAAAACGCTGAGACATTCGCGTTTCCCGATAGCTGTCTGCGTAATAAATGGCACCAGGTTATTCGGAACGCCAAGAGGCAATTCGCCGATTAACGAGGTATGATGAGCTCCGATCGGGTTGAAGTAACGCAAAGCAATGGTGCGCAATCCATGCGCCGGAGCAGTGAAACGCAAAATATCCTCACACATCTGTTTGGTATTTCCATAGGCTGACCAGGCCGGTTTGAGAGGTGCTTGTTCAGTAACCGGCAACTCATCGGGCTGCCCATAAACGGTACAGGACGATGAGAAAACAATATTTTTGATCGAATGGGTTTTCATCCCTTCGAGCAAATTGATGAGCGATTGCAGGTTATTGCGGTAATAATCAAGTGGTTTGGCCATTGATTCGCCCACCGCTTTATATGCTGCAAAATGAATTATTCCGTCAATATCAGAATTCTTATTGAAAAACGCTGCAGTCGAATCCTGGTCGGCGAGGTCAAACTTGTGGAAATCAGGTTTTATCCCGGTAATTGCTGCAATATTATCAAGTACTTCTATGGTAGAATTTGAAAGATTATCAACAATAATTACCTGATAACCATTCTGCTGCAGTTCAACAACCGTATGTGAACCAATAAAACCCGTTCCTCCGGTAACTAATATTTTTTTCATACTATACTAACGATTAGATTCATTAAACTATTTAAGGACAAAGCTTTAGTCAGAGATTTTAACACTCCGGGAAATCCGGTTTGTGCGCTTCCGGCTTAATGGTAAAGATCGATTCACTCAAAGCATTTAAAGCTATTAACCTGAATAAATAAATTCAGGCTTTTAGCGGTAAGCAAATATAGCCGGAAATTCCCTCTTCAATGTAGCGGGAAACACAATTTGCAGGTAGTAATAATCAGACTTAAGCTGTAGGGCAAGCCACGACAAAGTTGCTTAACAATAGAACCTGCCCGGTAATTTATTCCCCCTTGCTCACTACCCCATTCCTGAGATGATAAGTAACTTTACTCTCCGGGCATAAGGCATTGCCATCCTGATCAAATTTCAGTTTGTGGCCATACTCGCTCATCCAGCCGGTTTGACGTGCAGGATTTCCTACTACCAGTGCATACGCAGGTACATTTTTGGTAACTACAGCACCAGCGCCGATAAACGAAAATTCACCGATTTCGATACCACATACAATTGTCGCATTTGCTCCAATGGTTGCTCCTTTTCGTACGAAAGTACGCGCATATTCATTCTTCCGGTTTACGGCACTGCGGGGATTAATAACATTAGTGAAAACCATCGAAGGTCCCAGGAAAACATCATCCTCACAAACCACCCCGGTGTAAATAGATACATTATTCTGAATTTTCACATTTTTGCCAAGAACCACATCTGGCGAAACCACCACATTCTGTCCGATATTGCATCCATCGCCAATAATGCATCCGGGCATGATATGCGAAAAATGCCAGATCCGCGTTCCGTTTCCTATATTGCACCCTTCGTCGATTACCGCGGAGGAATGCGCAAAATATCCTTTGTCAACCATATATAACGTTTTAATGCCAGCTCTTTTGGCGACTATGCCAATACATTAGGCCGGGGTAATTACTTATTTGTTTTCGGATCCTAAAAATTCGAGTACTGAGGAAGTGATAAAATTTAATTGATCTTCGTCCATTTCTGTGTGCATAGGCAACGAAATTACAGACTCACTCAACTTTTCAGTAACCGGAAAATCGCCGGGTTTATAACGGGGATCAAGGTATGCTTTCTGTAAATGAATGGGTACCGGATAATAAATCATGGCAGGAATATCTTTCGAAGCCAGAAATTCCTGCAGTTTGCCGCGATCAATTCCCTGAACTTTCAGCGTGTATTGATGAAATACATGCGTTGAATTTGGGAAACGAACCGGGGTAATCAATTCCTTACACTTGCCGAAAGCTTTATCGTAAGCATCCGCAACCTTTTTACGGGCCAGCGCATATTCATCAAGATACTGAAGTTTAACTTTAAGAACTGCGGCCTGCAGACTGTCCAAACGACTGTTAACTCCAATATCGTCATGATAATACCTGACTGTCATACCATGGTTCACAACCGAGCGGAGTTTAACTGCAAGTGCATCATCATTGGTAAAAATGGCACCGCCATCGCCATAACATCCCAGGTTTTTGGATGGGAAAAATGAAGTACAGCCAATATGACCGATGGTTCCTGATTTTTTCCATTCGCCTGCTGCATTGCGGTAATCGGAGCCTATCGACTGGCAGGCATCTTCAATCACAAAAAGATTATGCTCCTTTGCAATTTGCATAATGGAATCCATATCGGCAGTCTGGCCAAAAAGATGTACCGGAACAATGGCCTTTGTACGTGGGGTAATTGCTTTCGAAATTGCTTCGGGACTGATATTAAATGTACCGGGATCAACATCCACCAGCACAGGAGTAAGTCCAAGAAGCGCTATGACTTCGGCAGTGGCTATAAATGTAAAATCAGGCGCAATTACCTCATCACCAGGCTTTAAACCCAGTGCCATCATCGATATCTGAAGCGCATCAGTTCCATTGGCACAAGGAATCACATGCTTTGCACCGAGGTATTTCTCAAGTGCAGTCTGAAATTCTTTAACTGCTGGTCCGTTAATAAAAGAAGTGGAATTAATCACTTCACTGATAGCATTGTCGATCTCAGGCTTAATTTTCTGGTACTGAGCCTTGAGGTCAACCATTGAAATTTTTCGCATAATCTGAAAAAATAAATTAGAAATTTACGGGTGCAAATATATCTAATGTAGTCGTGTAAACTTAGTTCGAATCCATTTTAAATTCCTAAAAAAGCTTAAGAATCCTAAAAAAGCAGAAATATGCATGCCAGCAGCCGTTAGCTCCGTTCGATTTGTATCTTTGCAGGCATATTTTAAAGCGTGACATGAAAATACCAGGGATTTATTACTTCATTTTTTTTACTCTTTTTCTGGCACCTTATTTAAGCCATTCGCAGGTTAATGTAAAGGATTCAGCCATTCGGGTCGGCATGATTTACCCCACTTATGCTTTCAGTATGCCTGGTGGCGATATGGCCGACAGGTTCGGGTTTTCGCATCAGATTGGCGCCGGATACATGTACAAAGGTGTGAACGGGTGGAGTATTGCTTTTGAAGCTAATTTCATTTTCCGCGATGGCATTAAGGACCCTGGCAGCATACTTTCAGGAATAGCAACTTCCGATGGTTTTATCATTGACGAAGGCGGAGTTTTTGCCAATGTAATGTTACTTCAAAGAGGTTTTACACTTTGGGCAAAAGCAGGGAAGCTATTTCCGATGGGATGGCCAAACCCTAACTCAGGAATATTGGTTCAGTTTGGAGGAGGCATGTTACAGCATAAAATACGCATTGAAGTCCCAACAAATTCAGTGCCTGCGCTAAAGGGCGATTACCTTAAAGGCTACGATCACTTATGCAGCGGGCCTGCAATCTCGCAGTTTGTCGGATTTCAGCACCTCGGTAATTCGCGGAAAATAAACTTCTTTGCCGGACTTGAATTCACTGAGGCTTATACATTATCGCGGCGTTCTTATTATTTCAATGAAATGAAACGCCCGGATGAAAAACGCTTCGATATGATGAGCAGTATTAAAATTGGCTGGTATCTTCCTTTTTACAAAAAGACACGCGAAAAGTTCTATTACTATTAAAAGAAGAGCAAGACACCTGAGCCATGCAGCAAATTTATACATTCCTGATATTGTGCTACGGTCTTTTGATCCGGATTGCTTCGGTGTTTAACCCAAAAGCAGCTTTATGGATTAAAGGCCGCAAGAACTATTGGGCAATTCTTGAAAATACATTTCGCGCACAAAAATACAATGAACCTTCAAGGAAACTGGCATGGTTTCATTGTGCCTCACTGGGTGAATTTGAACAAGGCCGGCCAATTATTGAGGCTTTCAAACAACAATATCCCGGATACCTGATTCTGATCACGTTTTATAGTCCTTCGGGTTACGAAGTCAGGAAAGCATTTACCGGCGCTGATCTTATTCTTTATCTGCCTCTCGACACACAATCCAATGTCCGCAGGTTTGTTGATACGGTTAAACCGGATATCGTTTTTTATGTTAAATATGAGTTCTGGTTCAATTTCCTGAGTTACCTGCAATCGAAAAAAATTCCTGTTATCCTGGTTTCAGCCATATTTCGTCCAGAGCAGCATTTTTTTAAAGGGTATGCCGAGTGGCCGCGTAAAATCCTCAAAGGATTTACAAAGATATTTGTGCAGAATGAGGACTCAAAAGAGCTTTTACAGTTTATCGGTATCGAAAATGCAGAAATAAGCGGCGATACACGCTTCGACCGTGTTTCATCAATTGCCGGAAATCCTCAGCCGGTTGAAATAGCTGAGGCTTTTGCTTCCGGCCACCCCGTTTTTATCGCAGGCAGCATATGGCCGGCTGATGAGGATATGATCTTTACCCTTGTAAAAAACAATTCACATAATCTTCGTTTTATTATTGCACCTCACGAAATCAAGCCCGAACATCTTGATTCGATCATGCAAAAAGCAGGTAAGAGTGCGGTTCGCATTTCGAAAACGAATATGGAGGAAGTAAAAACAGCTGAAATACTGATCATTGATTCTATTGGCCAGCTTTCGCAGCTATACCAGTATGGATCAATGGCTTACATAGGAGGAGGATTTGGCGTTGGTATTCATAATATACTGGAAGCCGCAGCGTTCGGGTTGCCGGTATTTTTCGGACCGAATTACCATAAATTTAAAGAAGCAAAAGACCTTATTGAAAGAAAAGGCGCATTCGAAATAAAGAATGCTGAAGAATTACTGAAAATCGCCGAATCACTGCTTTCGGATAAAGAGAAACTTGCAGCTGCTTCGTTGGTGAGCAAAAACTATGTCAGCAACAACAAAGGGGCTACCGGAATCATTCTTCAACGTGTTGATGAGTTGATCAGCTCAGGGATATAGCAAAGGTTGAAACTGCTGATTGCGCAATTGGGGTTCAAATCCAGCTTCTCTAATAGCGTGCTGAATTCCTTGTTCATCAAATTTATAACTTGCCCCGGCAACACTTACTACGTTTTCTTCGATCATTATGGAACCAAAATCGTTGGCTCCCGCATGCAGGCATAACTGGGCGGTATCTTTACCCACCGTTAACCACGAGGCCTGGATATTTGGCACGTTGGGCAACATAAGCCTGCACATTGCAATGGTACGCACATATTCTTCGGAAGTAACCGAATTGGTGATACCGTAAATCTTTTTCAGCGATGTTCCTTCATCCTGGAATGGCCATGGTATAAACGAAATAAATCCGGTAGCGCCTTCAGGTTTTTCGTCCTGCACTTCGCGGATATAAAGCATGTGCTGAATGCGTTCTTCCATAGTTTCAATATGGCCGAACATCATGGTTGCAGAAGTGATTAGCCCAAGTTTATGAGCGTCGCGCATTACATTGAGCCACTCTTCAACCGTACACTTATTTTTGGATATGCTTCCACGAACCCGGTCCGATAGTATTTCGGCTCCTGCACCGGGCAGGCTGTCGAGACCGGCAGCTATGAGTTGATTCAGCGTTTCGCGGTAGCTTATATTTTCGAGTTTCGAAATATGCACAACTTCAGGAGGCCCAAGAGCATGAAGTTTCAACCGCGGATATAACTCTTTCAACTGACGGAAGAGACCCGTATAAAAATCAAGTCCCAGCTTAGGATGCATGCCACCCTGGAATAGCAATTGCTCACCGCCACGTGCAAAGAGTTCGTCAATTTTTTCTTTGTACTGTTCAATCGTTGTAATGTAGGCTTCCCTGTGATTGGCACCCCGATAAAAGTTGCAGAACTGGCACCCCGAAACACAAACATTGGTGTAGTTCACATTTCGATCGATAAGCCAGGTAACTTTGTCGCCCGGATGAAGCCGCTTGCGCACCTCGTTGGCTGCAAACATAAGCTCGGCAGTGGATGCGTTTAAATATAACGTAAGCCCCTCATCGAGAGTAAGATGTGAGCCCTGTATTGCTTTCTGAAGTAAATGGAGATGCGCCATAATGTGTTCTTGCTGCAAAAGTAGGTATTTTATTATCGCAACTCTTTAGCTTTGCATTTTCCTGAAATGCTTATGGCGCTAACTAAAGGTAAAAGTTACCGTTCAAAGTTTTGTGGCCGTTTAATGATTTGAAAGAAAGTAAAAATACTCAGACAAATAAAGTTATGAAAAGTAAACCATGTACGTGGTTAATTAGTTCCAAATCCCGTCATGAAATAAATAGATTATAAACGGTTTTCGGCCCGGTTTACCTGTTTTGGACGGAAGATTTGCGATAAACTCCCAACCTGCTATTACTCATTAAAAATATCGAAATCAAGCACCTTCAGCCGCCATTGGTCTTCCATCTTATAATGTCGGTATCGCAAAAGGTAAGCCGTTGTTCCCAGTACGATAAACGATCCGCTGACCCAGGGAATGGTATTGTCAAAAATTGGTTGCTCATCATTAATTGCATGATTTATCATACTTCCGCCGGCATATATGGCCGAAGCAAGGTAGAGTTTTTTCCAGCTGTACAAAAACCAGGTCCGTGGCCTGGTTACTTCATTTACTTTTGCAATCTGGAAAGTATATTCTTTATTAATTGTACAGAGCGAATCATCAATGAAAGTGATTTCGCCCGATACCCTGAATTCAGGATCGCCAATAAGTATGGAAATTTTATCCCCTTTTTCGTAAAGAAAGCGTTTGGTTTTGCCAGGCTTCTGAAGCAATAAAACTTTCTGGGCTTCAACTGCCTGACTGAAAATCAATAACAAGACTGTCCAGATAATAAGTAAACGAAATTTCATACACTGATAGTTTTATCCTATAAAATTAAACAAATTAGTTCAAACTATGACGTTAAATATTAATAAAAGTGACCGGGATATGAAGATTATTTCCCGCCAGCCTGACTAAGGCAAACATTCAAATTTTGAATCCGGAATAAGGGATGAGATTATTCTCAAACTTTCAGCTGAACGATCAGCATTTACAATAAAGAACACCGGCTCATTCGCGCCTGTTGGCATTAGCGGAAGCCACATTATAAGACAGGAATAAAGCAGCAAACGTTAACGATCCTTAAAAAAACCAGTTGTACGAATGGGCGGCGAACAAAATAATACATTTCCAGTTATATAGGCTCAGATTTAAAAAAGTCATACCTTTGCACCCCTAAAAATCAGGAATAAAAATGGAAAATCTTACCGTTGAAAATAACATGAAATATAAAGTACGTGATATTGCTCTGGCCGAATGGGGCCGCAAAGAAATAGAAATAGCCGAAAAGGAAATGCCCGGGCTAATGAGTATTCGACGCAAACATACTGCTGAGAAACCACTCAAAGGCGCCCGAATCACAGGTTCGCTGCATATGACCATTCAAACTGCTGTTCTTATCGAAACATTGGTTGACCTTGGTGCCGAAGTGCGCTGGGCAAGCTGTAATATATTTTCGACACAGGATCATGCTGCTGCTGCAATTGCTGCTGCCGGAATCCCTGTATTTGCCTGGAAAGGCGAAACTCTCGACGAATACTGGTGGTGTACCAACCAGGCACTCACTTTCGAAGGTGGCAAAGGTCCGCATTTGATTGTTGATGATGGTGGTGACGCTACATTGCTGATTCACAAAGGATTTGCTGCTGAGAAAAACCCCTCATTACTCGAAGAAACAGGTGCCAATGCTGAAGAGCAGGTTATCATGAACCTTCTCCGCGACACCTATGTTGAAAATCCTTTAAAATGGCACGGCGTGGTTGCTGACTGGAAAGGTGTTTCGGAAGAAACAACTACCGGCGTTCACCGTTTGTACCAGATGCTGGAAAAAGGCGAGCTTTTAATTCCTGCCATCAATGTAAACGATTCCGTTACCAAATCGAAATTCGATAATCTTTACGGATGCCGCGAATCACTGGCCGATGGTATTAAACGCGCTACGGATGTTATGCTTGCAGGTAAAGTTGTGGTTGTTTGCGGTTACGGCGATGTTGGCAAAGGAAGCGCCAAGTCGATGCGTGCTTATGGCGCAAGGGTTATCGTTACCGAAATTGATCCTATTTGTGCATTGCAGGCAGCTATGGAAGGATTTGAAATCACTACAGTTGAAGATGCTTTAACCGAAGGAAATATCTATGTTACAACAACTGGTAATAAAGATGTTATTACTGTTGAGCATATGATGAAAATGAAGGATCAGGCTATCGTATGTAATATCGGCCATTTCGACAATGAAATCCAGGTTGATAAACTTAACACTATGTCGGACGTGCAGAAAATCGAAATCAAACCACAGGTTGACAAATATATTTTCCCTGATGGACATTCAATCTTTATGCTTGCCGAAGGCCGCCTGGTAAACCTGGGATGTGCTACAGGACATCCTTCGTTCGTAATGAGCAACTCTTTCTCGAACCAGACATTGGCCCAACTCGATTTGTGGAATAACAACTATGAGGTTGGCGTTTACCGTCTGCCGAAATACCTCGACGAAGAAGTTGCCCGCCTCCACCTCGAACAATTAGGTGTTAAGCTCACAAAGCTTACTCCTGAGCAGGCAGCATATATTTCGGTACCTGCTGATGGCCCATATAAACCTGACCATTACAGGTATTAAAATTATACAGAAAAAGTAAAAAGGCTGTCAAAAAAAATATTTGACAGCCTTTTTTTATAAGTCAGGTTCTTCAAAGTCCGGATGAGATTATTGGATTTTGTTCAGCCAGGTGAAAGCTATCTGCTTCCAAAATTCTGATTCCCTTTGCTGAACTGAACGAATACCTTATTAATTATAAACATACAATACATCTCCATCATAAGTCCATCGGTATTGCTGGAGCGAATATGGCGACGGTCCTTCGTAAGGTGTACCATCATAAAGAATAAATTTCGACATACATACCGAATCCACACAGGTACTTCCTGACGGATCAGCTACAACCCTTGCTCCTGGCTTTTCGGGATCGTACGGGCAGCAGCGTTCGTACACGGCAAACTGTTCGCGAAGTATGCGGTAAATAACAATTCCCCTGTATCCGCCATCAAAATACCTGTAACCTCCAATAGGAATCAAATCCATTGAGTCAGGGTAGAGTTGCAGGTTCACGTAAACATAGGGTATCAAAGGCTGTTTGTCCTTGTCACATCCCGGAACTACAAGTAACAGAAGAATAATTACTGCAAGGATTCGCATATCAACAATTAAGGCTTGAATTTTTCGTTGTAAAAGTACTACTTAACTATTTCAGAAACGCTTTTATGCAATTAAAATTGCTATTGAATCGTTTTAAAAATCCTGTCCAAAACGAAAAATCATTTTCTTTATTCCTACACAAACGAACTTTTCATCATGATAAAATACGCCAACAGAAGCAGGGTGATATACCTGGCTTTTATTCTTCTTTTTACGATTGCCACATTTACAGGCTCAGGATGTAGTATTTTACGAAAAGACAAGCAAGCAGCAGCTGACAAAAAACAAGCTCAGGACGATAAAAAAGCGAGTGCCGAATATGAAAAAGCACGTGTGGCATATCATAAGCGGCAAAATAAAGAAACTAAAAAGATGATGAAGGAAACCCGCAAAAAAGCTGCCAAATATAATAAACCCATGAAACGTAAAGGACTGTTTAAGCCTAAATGCGATTAACATTACTGGTATTATAATTTAACTTTTATACTCACTAAAATCCTGGTAAAAGAGATATGATTTAACTGAAGTCCAGTCACAGCCAGCACTGCAGGAATCAGGTTACTAAATGTATTTTTTAAAATAAATATATTTAAAATATGTATCAGATATCTCAAACAGAAAGGGAATAAAGAAATATCAGAATTTTCATGAAGCTTATTTTCCTGATCGCCTGAAATCGTATCAGTGAATTTTATTTGTACTTTTACACAAACAAATTACACTAATCAGCGATGGAAGACTATCTATATATAATAATAGGTATAGCCTGGGTAGCATACTCAATTTATACAAGCCGGCAGAAAGCTTTAAAGAAACAAGCTCAGGGACGGCCTTCAGGTGAGCCATCGCAATCTACGCCTTTGCCCGGAGGTGGAGGAAAAACATTATTTGAGGATATTTTTCGCGAATTAACCGGGGAACCCGCTCCCGCTCCTCCGGTAACACAGCCAGCCAATCCTGCTAATTATCCCCCTTACGAGGAATTTCAGCAAACAAACGATAAGTACAAAAGTTCATACGTTACCCCGAACTTTAAAGAATCCGTATCGGATTATTCCCCAAAAGAACCTGAATCAGCCTTAAAAACACATTCCGTTAATAAGCAAGTAACAAAAAATGAAAGCCTTGCAAGAAAATTTAACCTACGCGAAGCCGTCATTTTCAGTGAATTACTGAATCGAAAATACTTCTGACCGGGAAATTTTTTCTTTGAGGTATGATTTGTTAACAGAAGTTAAAAATCTTTTTACCTTTACACGCTTTTTAGAAGGTAGGATATCACTATTTACAGCAACATAATAACAAATCTTTATGGTAAGAAAATTACTCTTTCTCCTCGTTTTGCTTCTGGCAGCAAACGCAGCATTACTTGCCCAATCGGGAGCGCTGCAGGGCAAAGTTATCGACAAGGCAACCAAAGAGCCTATCCCTTTTACTAACATCATTATTGAAAGTAAAGGAACACAGGCCGGAGGAACAGCTTCTGACATCGATGGCAAGTACACAATCAAACCGATTACTCCGGGTACCTATGATGTAAAAGCATCGTTCCTCGGATACAAACCGGTTCAGATTACAGGAATCCCCGTCCGTTCCGGTACGATCGAATACCTGAATATAGAGCTGGAATCAACAGCTGTTCAGGTTGATGGTGTTACCATTACCAAATACAGGGTTCCCCTTATCGATAAAGATAAAACACAATCAGGAGCCACAGTAACATCCGAAGAAATTTCGAAGATGCCAAACCGTAATGCTGCGGCTGTTGCTACCAGCGTTGGAGGAGTATTTTCACGAGATGGTGAAGTAGGTAACGTTCGTGGTCAGCGTACTGACGGTAACGTTACTTATATCGACGGTATCAGGGTTCGTGGTTCGGGAGGTCTTCCTGAATCAGCTATCGAACAGGTATCCGTTATCTTAGGAGGTGTTCCTGCTCAGTATGGCGATGCTACCGGAGGTATTATAAATATTACTACCAAAGGTCCTTCGAGGCAGTTTGGCGGCGGACTTGAGCTTCAAACCTCCCAATTCCTCGATCCATTTGGTAGTCAGCGTGTAGGTTTAAATATGACAGGCCCGCTGTTTATGAATAAAGAAAAAACAGAAGCTCTGCTCGGATACTTTGTAGCCGCCGACTTCAACTATCATAAAGATGGCGCAACCCTGCCACTTGGCATGTATAAGGTTAACGATGCCAAATTAGCCGATCTGGAGAAAAATCCGCTTCGCGCGTCAGGAACCGGATTCGGAACGTTCCAGAATGCTGAGTTTGTTCA
>CAZOXJ010000039.1:0-11199 GCA_964583325.1 uncultured Lentimicrobiaceae bacterium | reverse complement strand
TTCCCGGCATCTAAAGAAGGCAACAACCTCATTAAAAATATCTACTACTCCATTCAGGCTGACTATACCAGCATAGAAGCTAAGACGGAAGACCCTGAATTAAAAGACAACCTTTTTGCTTATGGTTATGTAGGGAAATTTGATACTTACAAAACCAAAGGATATGATGTGGCTTTTGATACGACTGGTGGTGATCTTACATTAAGATTGAATATGAACGGTTTTGCCGATACTCTTGTTACCTATCAGAGAGCTGAATTCAACCCTGTACTTGCCAATTACACTTCAAATTTTTACGATTTATACCCAAACCCTAACCGGGTTGATGATATTTATCAGGGTGGTGGAATGCTGAACGGATATACACCCAATGGTGTATTCGGTGGAGTTTACAGTTTATGGTCTGCACCAGGAAACCAGCAGGCTGGTTATGCAAAAAGTTTCACACAGCAGGTTACAGCCAATATGAATTTCTCAGCTGATATAGGAAATCATGAAATAAAACTCGGATTCACATTTGAGCGCTACAGCCAGAGCAGTTACTCATATGCTCCAATCACTTTCTGGACCCAGATGTACCAGCTTACCAATTCACATATTATTCAGCTTGATCTGGCAAATCCAACTGTTACTACCGGTGAGATTTATACCCAGGGTGGTGATACCGTTGATTTTGTACAAACTGATTACAACAGGTTATATGATGGTTCATCACAGCGTACTTTCGATAAAAACCTGCGTGCAGCTATGGGCTTGCCGGCTAACGGCACCGACTGGATTGATGTAAATTCCTATGACCTCAATTCAAATTCAATCTCTTACATTGATGCTAACAGCGAAAGACATACCGTTAACCTCAGCAAACCTTTATCAGTAGACTTATTCAGTCCTGACGAATTCCTGAATAACGGCAACCAGTTTGCAGCTGCCAGGGGATACGATTATTACGGAAATAAACTTTCATCGAATCCAAGTACAATGGATTTCTTTAACGAGAAAGATGCAAATGGTGACTATACCCGCGCCATTGCTCCATTTGAACCTATTTATATGGCAGGTTATATTTCTGACAAATTTTCGTTCGACGATCTCGTATTCAACGTTGGAGTCCGCGTTGACCGTTTCGATGCCAACCAGAGCGTTTTAGCTGATCCATACTCATTGTATCCTGTAAAAACTGTTGCTGAGGTTGATGACCTGGGCCAGCATCCTGCAAGTATAGGCGAGGATTATAACGTATATGTTGACAATGCGACTGAGCCATCACGTATTATGGGTTACCGCGACGGAAACAAATGGTACGATGCTGAAGGTACTATTTTACAGGATCCTTCACTTAGGCTTGATGCCGGTAATGGTGTAATCCCTTACCTTTCGGGCGAAAAAGTAATCTCGAACCAATCGTTTGCTGATTATGTACCACAGATATCAGTAATGCCCCGTATTTCGTTCTCCTTCCCTATTTCGGATGAAGCTTTATTCTATGCGCATTACGACGTAATTACACAAAGACCAAAACAAAACGCGGTATTCAATCCTATCAGCTACCTTTTCTGGGAAGTTGAAGGCAATCCAACTATCGCCAATCCTGACCTGAAACCTGAGAAGAATGTTAACTATGAATTAGGTTTCCAGCAGAAACTGTCGAATTCATCGTCAATCAATATTTCGGCTTTCTATATCGAGTCGCGCGATCAGATTCAGTCATTCCGCTACACCGGCGCTTATCCTAAAACATATTATTCATACAATAATATCGACTTTGGTACAGTAAAAGGTTTTACCGTAGCTTATGACCTTCGCCGTACAGGTAATGTACGTATCAGGGCTAACTATACGCTGCAGTTCGCTAACGGAACAGGATCGAACCCCGAAACTTCGGCAGGTCTTATCCGTTCAGGCCAACCTAACCTTCGTAACCTGATACCTCTCGATGCTGACCAACGTCATGCCATTCAAATGAATATTGACTTCCGGTACGCAGAAGGAACCGACTATAACGGTCCTACAATCGGAGCATACCAGGTACTGAAAAATACAGGATTTAATATTACTATGAACGGCGGTTCAGGAACTCCTTATACCCGTTCGAGTAAAATTTCGAGCCTTGTATCACCGGTTACCATTATCCAGGGATCAATTAACGGATCAAGGTTACCATGGTCATTCAGAATGGATGGACGTTTGGACCGCGATATAACCCTTTCGAGCGGAAAAGATTCCAAGGGGAACAAGAAGGATTATTACCTGAATGTTTACCTTCAGGTACTTAATATTCTTAATTCGCAGAATATCATGAGTGTGTATGCCGCAACCGGAAATCCTGACGACGACGGATACCTGGCAGCCGCTGAGTACCAGTCGCAGATCAATGCTCAACTTGACACACAGTCGTATATTGATATGTACAGCATCAGGGTTAATTCCCCATACAACTACAGCTCACCACGTATGATTCGTATTGGTTTAGGATTAAACTTCTGATCGTTATTCAATGCAGTATAGAAACGAAAAACAAACAAGTACTATGAAAAATATACTCCTTATTCTACCGGCGATTATACTGGGCTTTCTGCTTACGGTTAATACAACCAGGGCAGAGCAGGTTCATTATAAATCAGGAACACCCGCAGTTAAGCAAACAGCTGCCGGTTGTGTTGCCGGGGCTAACTTTAAATGGCTCGAAATAAACAACGTTCGTACCCGTATTAACACCGGTGGTGATATGTGGTGGGATTTTGAAGTTGCCCAGTATGAGATACCGAAAGGGTCGAAAAAGATGTCGATGTTTGCAGCCGCACTCTGGATTGGCGGTCTTGATGCAAACGGTCAGTTAAAACTGGCAGCACAGCGCTTTCGCCAGGTAGGTTACGACTTTACGACCGGTCCTCTTACTATTGATGGGACGGCATCAACCTCTAATGATGTATGCGCTAAATACGATAAAATACATTATGTTACCCGTGCTGAAGTGGATGATTTCCTGGCCTGGTTCGATGATAAAGCTTCCTACCCTGATTATATTCCACCTACCTCTATTACCGATTATCCGGCTCATGGCGAGATAGCAAAAGGACAAAGTTATTACCTGGCTCCTTTCTTTGATAGCGATGCCGTTGCTGATCCAAATGGAGATTATAATCCGCTTGAGGATGGTGACTACCCTTATTACGACCTTAGTAATGAATTATGCGGAACCAGAACACCAACTGCTGAAGACCTGTATTATAACAAAGAAAAAACAGGTAACCTGGTTGACCAGGTGCTGAAAGGTGATGCTACTTTATGGTGGGTATTCAACGATAAAGGAAATATACACAGCGAAACAAAAGGTGAACCTATCGGTTTGGAAATCAGGGCCCAGGCCTTTGGATTCTCAACCAACGACGAAATTAACAACATGACTTTTTACAGTTATGAAATTATAAACCGTTCCACATACAGGCTAACACAAACTTATTTCAGTCAATGGGTTGATACCGACCTTGGATTTGCAGGCGACGATTATGTTGGTTGCGATGTAATGCGCGGTTTAGGATATTGTTACAACGGAACTGCAGTTGACGGTAGCGGCCAGGCTTATGCATATGGCAATCAGCCTCCTGCTATTGGCGTTGACTTTTTCCAGGGCCCATATATTGATGCTGATAAATCAAATGTACTATATGGCGATAACCCCGGATTAAAGACTGATGGTACATGGTTCCTGAAAGGCTCACCTGGTCAGGTATATACTGGCAATGCACAACTTGTTCAATGGGATGGGGATACAATTGCAAAAGTTGTAAGCCCTGGCGATACTATTTATTCAGTAGTTAATTCAGCCGCTCTTAACGGTATTAATTTCGGAAACGGTATCGAAGACGACGAACGTTTCGGTATGCGCAGGTTTGTATATCATAATAACGGAGGTCCATTCTACATGCAGGATCCCAATACGGCTATTGAATACTACAACTTTTTACGCGGAATATGGAAAGACGGAACCAAGATGCTCTATGGCGGTAATGGTCACATTACAGCTGGAGGTTATGGTCCTGAATGCGACTTTATGTTCCCGGGCGAAACTGATATTTATGATTGGGGAACCAAAGGCGCTCTGCCTAACGGGCCTAAAAACTGGACTGAGGTTACAGCCGGCAACCCTCCTGATGACCGTCGTTTTATGCAGTCAGCCGGACCATTTATTCTTGAGCCAGGCGCTGTTAATTATATAACCGTTGGTATTCCATGGGCACGCGCTTTATCTGGCGGTCCCGGAGAATCTGTTACCCTCTTAAAACAAGTGGATGATAAATGTCAGCAGTTATTCGACAACTGTTTCAAAGTAATTACAGGACCTAATGCGCCTGACCTTACGATACGCGAACTGGATAAAGAACTCATTCTTTATATATCGAACCGCAAAACAAATGACGCCGGTAACAATTACCAGGAGCGCTACAACGAATACGATCCACGTATACAGGGACCGGAAACCGAAAGCTGGGATTCATTATACCGCTTCGAAGGATACCAGATCTATCAGCTGAAGACATCAACTGTTTCGGTAGCTGATTTAAGTAATACCGAAGTAGCCAGGCTCGTATTCCAGACTGATGTAAAGAATGATGTTAGCCGCCTTGTTAACTTTTACTACGACCAGAATCTTGGAGGAAGTGTTCCTATAGAAGAAGTTGTTGGTGCAAACAAAGGAATTTCACACTCAGTAAAAATGTCGAAAGATGCATTTACCGGCGAAGACCTTGTTAACCATACACAATATTATTACCTTGCAATTGCTTATGCGCACAATAATTATAAGGACTATGTGCAAACCGAGCCAACAGGTCTGGATGGTCAGAAACTCCCATACCTTGCAGGTCGTAAAAATATCAAGAGCTACACAGGTATTCCTCATATCCCGGTAGGACTGGTTTCAGCTTCGAGTAACTACAATGACGGACTCATCGTAACCCGTGTTGCAGGACAAGGTAACGGAGGCAGATTTATCGAATTGTCCGATGAATCCATAGCCGAAATACTTTCGAAACCTATGGCAGATACATTGACAAATGTTCCTGGAAGCCCTAATTATCCGATCGCTTATAACCTTACATACAAAACTGGCCAGGGCCCGATTGATGTAAAAGTTATTGATCCGTTGAATGTGAAAGATGCCAGTTATTCGGTTAAATTCGATTCGATGTATAACATGCGTGTAAAAGTAGGCGAACTGGATACAACCCTTTTGGTTAACAACTGGACACTGGTTGATAACTCAACAGGTAAAGTTTATTTGTCGGATACGTCAACAAATGTTAAAAACGAACAGTTATTCCTCGATCTGGGACTTTCGGTTACCATAGAGCAACCTTTGTATCCAGGACCATATATTGTTTCGAGGAATAATGAAGGCACACCGGAATATGCAACCTTACTCGAAAATAACGGGGTACTGGGTGCAGAAATTGTTTACCAGGATTCAAGCCGCCAATGGCTGAATTTTGTGCCTGATGTTGATGGAGTTCCGCAATTAGACTGGATCAAGTCAGGGGTAGCAACTACCGACTGGCAGAACCCGGTAAGGAATTTCGACCCTGATGCAAACTATGAAAAAATACTGGACGGTACCTGGACTCCATATATCTTCGCACAGTCGAACGATTCAATTTTTGGTATAGCACATCGTGAAGCTCCGGCCAATGATTTGTCGAAATCCAAAAACTTTTTCTACGACATTTCCAGTGTTGATATCGTGTTTACAGCAGACCGGTCGTTATGGACCCGCAGTGTTGTAATAGAAGAGTCATCATCAGCAAATGATTCGGAAGGAAAAGTAAAAAGGCATGAAATCAGAAAAGGCCGCTCGGTAAACCAGGATGGTGACACCGCGGTTGTAAGCAGCGATCCTGCATTGAATTCCGACTTTATAGCTCCTTATGGAATGGGATGGTTCCCCGGATATGCAATCAATATTGAAACCGGCGAACGCCTTAACATTATGTTTGGCGAAGACTCCAGGTTGATTGAAGATAATGGCCGCGACATGCAGTTTAATCCTTCACCAAGGATAGTGACCAACGCAGGAAAATCAATTATGGGTGGAAGGCATTATATTTATGTAATGGCTCATACTGCAAATAAAAAAGAATATGCTGACCTTGGAACACCGGTATTCACAACCGATGTTTACGATAACCCTGCTTATGATGGTGGAGCGCACTTTGTGAAAATAATGAGTGCCAAATACTCAACGGCTAACCAAAGGACTTTCATGAAAGCATTGCAATATTCAAATTGTATGTGGGTTACTGTTCCATTAGGCCCGACCGATAACCAGGAGGTTCCATGGCTTGATAATGAAGCAAAAGTAAAACTTCGGATTTCGAAACCATACAACAGGTATTTTGCTACCCGTATAGAAGGTGAGCAGAACACGAACAACTATTGGCCAATGTATAACTTCGAGACCAAAGGTGTTGCCACTAACACAAATGATGTTGTTAAAGCTGAAACTGACCTTGATCTGATCAATGTTGTTCCTAATCCATATCGCGCTTATTCAGACTATGAAACCGATCAGCTTGATAACCGCGTGAAAATTGTAAATCTGCCACAGCGATGCGAGGTAACGATTTATTCAACTAACGGAAGTATCATACGACAGTATAACAAGGATGAAACCAAAACATATATTGACTGGGATCTCAAAAACTTTGCTGGTATTCCAATTGCCGGAGGTGTTTATATCATTCATGTAAAGAGTGATCAGGGTGAGAAGATTATTAAATGGTTTGGTTCACTGCGTCCGGTTGACCTTAACGCATTTTAATCAATCAGGAGAAAACAGCAAATTAACCTCTAAAAAAACTGACTTAACACATGAAAAATATCTATAAGTCGATAACAGCAGTCCTCCTGACAGCAGTAATGATTCTACCGCTGGCTTCCATAGCCGGTAATAAGGACAGGTCAGGCCAGGCAGGAGCATCGGAACTTCTCATTAATCCCTGGGCACGTAGTTCGGGTTGGGGCGGAGTAAATATTGCCAATAGTTTCGGTCTCGAAAGTATCTACACCAATGTAGCCGGACTGGCATTTACACCCAAAACTGAACTTATCTTCAGCAATACACAATGGTTGAAAGGATCCGAAATAGCGATCAACAATTTTGGGTTTGCCCAAAAGATTGGTGAATCGAGTGTATTGGGTGTTTCAATCATGGCTTTGAGTTTCGGCGACCTGCCTATAACCACAACCGAAATACCTGAGGGTGGGATAGGTACCTTTTCGCCATCATACCTTAATATCAATATTGCTTATGCCAAAGCATTCTCCAATTCCATTTACGGGGGATTTAATTTTAAAATTATTTCCGAATCCATAAGTGACGTTGGTGCTCAAGGTGTAGCGGTTGATGCAGGTATTCAGTATGTTACCGGTGAACGTGAAAATATTCACTTCGGTATTGCATTGAAAAACGTTGGACCAACCATGAAATTTTCGGGTGACGGACTTTCGATCCGTAGTTTTCTGCCGGGTCAGGAAAGTCAGTTCACTCTTGAACAACGTTCAGCTGAATTCGAATTACCATCACTGTTGAACATTGGCGGTTCCTATGCGTTTCTTATCAGCGATATTCATACTTTGACCCTGGCTGCAGCCTTTACCTCCAATGCTTTCAGCAAGGACCAGTATATTATAGGTGCTGAATACAGTTTAAAAGACTACCTTATTCTCCGTGGCGGATATACATACGAAGACGGTATTACCACCAAAGAGCGCACCACTGCTCTTACCGGACCTTCGGGCGGAGTTTCTGTACAGGTACCGATTAATAAAGAAAAGAAATCGGTTTTCTCGGTTGACTATTCGTACCGCGCTACCAACCCTTTCAAAGGGAGTCACACTATGGCTGTAAGGCTTAGTTTCTAAAAAATTCCGGCAGATAAAATCTGCACACGTAGTAACATTAAACCTGAAAGGACCCTTTTAACTAAGGGTCTTTTCTTCTTATTATTAACCAAAACCAATTGCTACCGTTATGACCCAGGTAACATATTATACCAAAGAAGGATTCGAAAAACTAAAGACAGAACTTGAACATCTGATCAATATCGAACGTCCGTCAATTTCTTCACAAATTGCTGATGCCCGCGACAAAGGCGACCTCTCGGAAAATGCCGAGTACGATGCGGCTAAAAATGCGCAGGGAATGCTCGAGATGCGAATTTCGAAGCTGCAGGACATGCTGCGCAACGCAAGGCTTATTGATGAGTCGAAAATGGATGCATCGAAAGTTCAGATCCTATCGACCGTTAAAATCTTGAACCTGAAGAATAATGCCGTAATGACTTACACCCTTGTTCCGGAAAATGAAGCTGATCTGAAAGCCGGAAAAATATCCGTGTCCTCGCCTATTGCCAAAGGTTTGCTAGGGAAGACAAAAGGAAGCAAAGTGGAAATAACTATACCGGCAGGCACAATTACATTTGAAATCATTGAAATAACCGTTAAATAATTGAGTTATGGCAGGAATATTTGCGCGTATAGCCTCCGGCGAAATTCCATCGTATAAAGTAGCTGAAAACGACCGGTTTTTCGCTTTCCTCGATATTAACCCACTGGCTAAAGGCCATGTGCTGGTTATACCGAAACAGGAAATTGATTACATCTTCGATATAGAGGATGAGATGTACCGCGATCTTTGGCTTTTCAGCATGAAAGTGGCCAAAGCGATAAAAGAAGTTGTTCCCTGCATTAAGGTAGGAATTGCTGTAATTGGGCTCGAAGTACCTCATGCACATATACACCTGGTACCTTTAAATACGATGGATGATATTAATTTCAGCCGGCCGAAAATGAGTTTCCCGGCCGAGGAAATGAAACAAATGG
The DNA here is from genome assembly GCA_964583325.1 of uncultured Lentimicrobiaceae bacterium. Classification (GTDB taxonomy): domain Bacteria; phylum Bacteroidota; class Bacteroidia; order Bacteroidales; family UBA4417; genus UBA4417. The sequence goes on along the minus strand of CAZOXJ010000039.1, from coordinate 2,322 downwards.
CTGAAGAAATAGCTGCTGCCATATAGTGTTGAACATAATAATTCAAGATTAAAAATCCGTTTTCCTGTAAAGCGGATTTTTTTTTGTTTCAGATTTGTATTGCGCGCTACAGCCGTATGTTTTGCAGCTTAATATCTGTTGCCGTTCGAAATGGAAGCATAGCGTTAACTAAGCGTGCTATAGTAAATTTCTTCAGGTCATTGACTAAAATATCAGTTTCTTCAATATAATTAGTTTTTAAAAGAGATTCACGCATAGTGCCCCGAAGCAAAGGCCGGGCAGGTGTTACCCATTTATCGCCATCAAAAAATACAATATTCGAAAAGCTGGTATCCGTTATATATCCGTTTTTCACAATAAGAATATCATCACAATCACCGCGCTTAGCCAGCAGTTCAAGCAAATGTGAGCGATCCGAATATTTATGATCGTAAGAGATAGTGTTATCTTTAACAAGCCTGAGCGATCCGATAATTCGTTTCTGGTAAGGAATAATTTCGATCTCATTGATGGATGAACTGTAGGATACTTTGCATTTATACATACCTGTCCGGCAATTGGATGGAACTATGAGCAGTTTTTCGAGGTATAACTGGTCCTTTGTTGAAAAATGAAATTCCCTGCTATTATTTAACCTGCCATTGTGAAATTCCAGGTTCATAAAAGCTCCATCTTCCAGCCTTATGGTTTCAAATAAAAGGGACATAAACCTTATCGATTAATTCGTTGTATTCCGCTGAAGAATTGCTGTTTATCGTTATACCTCCTCCGCTGCAGAAAGTCAGTTTCCCGTTTTCATTCTGAATAAACCTGATCATAACTCCTGAATCAAGGGTTGAACCATTAAAATAGCCAAAAACACCGGTATAAAATCCCCGTGGGTAGTTTTCAGCTTCGCGGATAATCTGAAGTGTTTTGGTTTTTGGTGCACCGGAAACGGAACCAGCCGGCAGTAGTTTTTTGAAAATACTGCCTAAATCAGCGTGGAAACCTTGAGGTAACTTCCCCGAAATCTGGGAACTGACCTGCAGTAATGTTTTCTCATGGGTAACAATTTTCTCCAGATAACGGAAACGGTCAACCTGCACATCTTCAGCAACCATACTCAGGTCGTTGCGAATGAGATCGACAATGGTGTTATGTTCTGCAGTTTCTTTAGGATCATTCAAAATAGTAGCTTCAGCTTCGGGAATTGACGCGTCAATTGTACCTTTCATAGGAAATGACCGGATTACCCCGTCTGCAATCTGAACAAAAATCTCGGGTGAAAAAACGACAAACTGATCATCAAACAACAATCGGTAGCGGGCATTGCTTCGGGCAAATATTTCGGGAAGCGATGCATTTATTTGAATAGGAGTCGGAAATGTAAGATTGGTGAGGTAAGAGTTTCCCGCCAGGAGATTCTGATGCACAATACCGAAAGCCTGTTCATAAATATGCTTTTCCACAGGCTTTTTCGAAAGGGTTACCGGGTTTACGGATGTTAAGGGTTGTGCGCAATTGCCAATACCATTGATATTAAATAAAATACCGGTACTTTCAGCTTTTTCAGGTTCAAAAAAGAATCCGTTTTCCACATCAAAATCAATCCCGAAAAGGAACGGTTTATGCCGGCCTCCATACTCATTCATCAGATCAAAAACTTTTTCGGCGGCAAGAAGCATAAGGTGATTAGGTTAACGGGCGACAAAATTACCAATAAACTGTCAGTATTCGCTATTTTTGCGCTTTCAACCACCGGAATGCAAATACTGCTTATCGATAATTACGATTCTTTTACGTGGAACCTGCATCAGCTTTTATTGAAGGCTGGTGCGAAACGCATTGTTGTTCTTAAAAACGATATGGTTCTACCGGAGCACATTGCCGTTGCTGATTCCCTGGTATTCTCGCCCGGGCCGGGATTGCCCTCCGAAGCAGGATTGATGAAAGAAATAATCGGCACCTATGCAGGAAGTAAGAAGATACTAGGTATTTGTTTGGGCCATCAGGCTATTGCCGAAGTTTTTGGCGCTGGTTTATTGCAGGCTGATGAAATTTTTCATGGAACGGCTACTCCGCTCCGGATACTGGAGCAAAAATTCCTTTTCAATACTATTCCTGAAAATGTGTGCGTTGGCAGGTATCATTCCTGGGTTGTGGATACTGTTGACTTTCCCCGGGAACTACTTATAACAGCAACGGATCACAAAGGCGTAATCATGGCATTGAGACATAAAACAATGGATATCACCGGAGTACAGTTCCACCCGGAATCTATTCTTACTCCTGCAGGCGAAAAGATGATGCGTAATTGGATTTGTAGCTAAGAACAGCACT
>CAZOXJ010000038.1:22062-24393 GCA_964583325.1 uncultured Lentimicrobiaceae bacterium | reverse complement strand
GGATAGGAGTTACTTTTTTAGATATTTAAAAGAAGCTGCCGGCTTTGATACAGCCGAGGATATATTTGAAAAATTGCCTGTTCAGTTATACGTGCATCTTCCCTTTTCAAATGTATTATATTATTTGGTTCTGTTTAAGGAAAATGTGGAAAATAATTTGTGCTTAGTGCAGAGTGCATAGTGTACGGATTGTATAATTCTGACAAATTACAAGATATATACTCATAAATGACACAAAGAACAATGCACTGAGCACAATGCACTTAGCACTGTAAATCAGATGGAATACATTCAACAATGTTTTAAAACAGAACCTATTATTTTACGTTGAAATAAACCTTGTATTAATAAAATGGCCCAAAAGGAGATGTTGTATTTCAGCATATTTGAATTTTAAGATTTTTAAAAATCACTTTTAAAATTTTATGAAAACAATTCGCTTAATGCTAAAAAAATGATAATTTGATTTCTTACAGTAACCGGTTTTTTTAGGAATAGTTCTTCTTTTATCACCCTTTAAAACCTGATATTCTTTCATTAAGAGCATCTCAACTACTTTTTTACAATACTCATATTTTAATCTAGCTTTTTTTGAGCCTCTTACAGCACTAAACCGGGAATATGAAATACGATTATTTCGGATTAACATACGGTGGTTGCATATATTGTTACGTTAGCTAAATGATTATTTATTGTTCTTATAAAAAAGTTTACTTTTATACCAAAACAAATTAAATGGATATTACTAAGATCAGTTGCATTATTATTGAGGATGAGGAAAATGACCGGGCTATATTCAAGGACCGGATTGACAGGTATTTTACCGATACACTCGAAATAAAGGGATTTGCCGAAACTGTTAAGGAAGGGGTTGAACTAATAAAAAAACATGATCCTGAAATTGTATTTCTCGATATTGTATTGCCCCTGGAAAATGGATTCAAACTATTTGATTATTTTACGACCTATAATTTTGAAGTAATTTTTATAACCTCATCAAAGCATTATGCCATCGAAGCAATTAAATATGCTGCTCTCGATTATCTGATCAAACCGATTAATTTCATTCACCTCTCGGAAACTTTACTCCGGTTTAAACGAAACAGGCATGCCAACTCAAGCCAGAAACGGATTGAAGCATTTATTTACAATTTCCATAATGGAGTTGATATGGGTATGAAAGTTGCCTTTCCGATCATGGATGGGTACCAGATGGAAAAACTTAATGATATTATTTACTGCGAAGCTGACAGTAATTATACAAAAGTTCATCTTAGCGACGGTAGAGTATTGTTGGTATCGCGAACCCTTAAGGACGTTGAAGAGCTTTTATTCAGTCAGTATTTTTTCAGGATTCATAAATCGTTTTTGGTAAATATGAATTATGTGAAATCCTTTTCACGCGCAGGTAAGGATATTCAATTGGATAACACGGTAAAATTGCCTGTTTCGGCCCGCAAGCATGATGAATTTGTGACGGTTTTAACAAAATGGCGTAAAATGCCGGTAAATTTGAAACCCTGAGCTGTTTCCGGGTAATATATGTGTATTGAGTGTTTCCCTTTATAATTGTTAATTTCTGAGAAGCCATCCCTGGCAATTACTGAAATAGTTTTTTCTGTTTTTACTCCTTATCATTATAAAAATAGGATCAGCGATCAATGGTTTCATCAAATTATGGTTAGATTCGAAATTATATGTCCGAATCTTTTAACGCTAATTTCTATATAGTCTACGGCAATCTGCTGAATCGAAACGGCTACTAAGTGGCAGTATCAAATTGTACCAATATATTTAATTTTGTGTAGAGTTTCAATGGTTATTGTGCCTGATAAATTTGTATTCCACAATGCAACCCACATCAAGCAAAATTTTCATCGATACTTTACTTAATCCTGAGATCAAATTTCCGGATCCTGCTAAATATGTATTTCAAAATTAAGTTATGGGTATGCAAGAAGAAGATATAAATAATCCGCCCTCTGAAAAGGCTTTAAATTCTAGTTACTGCTCTGAATGTTCAACAATGCCATTGTGCCCGGCTATTTCGGGTATTGGCAATACGATTTTGTTCGTCGAGTATGATGTAAACCTGCATTGTGATAAAGCCATGGCATTCGGATTTAGTCATGTTTGCAGATGCAAGGAACGTTTAAAATACTACCTCACACATAGGAAATAGTTGCCTGGTGTTAAACTAAATGAAAAGATAAATGATTGTTTTTAACGTATTTTAAAATTTGGATATCGTTGAGCCCGGATTTATTTGCGGTTAACTTAAAATAAGTGTTTAGCCTTTTAGATCAATCTTATGGTTATTTAGTTAAACCT
>CAZOXJ010000038.1:0-21962 GCA_964583325.1 uncultured Lentimicrobiaceae bacterium | reverse complement strand
CTTAAAATAAGTGTTTAGCCTTTTAGATCAATCTTATGGTTATTTAGTTAAACCTTTAGGTTTAGAACACTTTATTAGTGCTATGAAAAATTCAGGTCTTTTCTGGTTGCAGATAAATCAAGCTTCAGTATAAACCCGAATGAAAATGTATTTTCGGGAATTAGCTGGTGTTGAATTGAAAAGATAAACATCTGTTAGGCAATGCTTTGATGGGGGATCGAAAAAAGATGCCGACGCAGGGATTAGTTGCAACCAGCTGCAAAAACAACGTACATTTCCAATTTCACTTTCCTTGTCAGAGGATAAGAGTAAAAAAAAAGCAGAACAACAAACCCTGTTCCCCGTAATGGATTAACTTAAATGCATAAACCTTAGTTCCTAAAGACTGTCCTTGATTATTCGTTATCCTGTCTGCGTGGATTCCCATCAGGAAAACACACAGACATTTTATTTTTTATTTACTGCAGGGTAAAATAAAATACAGCACCTTCTCCAGCTCTTGATTCGGCCCAAATGCGACCTCCATGCCGGTGAATAATGCGCTGTACCGTTGCCAGACCGATACCTGAGCCTTGAAATTCAGCTTGCTTGTGCATTCGCTGGAAGGCACCAAATAAATTTCGTGCATTTTCCATATCGAAGCCAACCCCATTGTCGCGAATATAAAAAATTGTCATTTCGTCCGCTTCCAATTTACCGAATTCTATTACGCTTTCTGATTCTAATCCGCTGAATTTACAAGCGTTATCAAAAAGATTAGTAAGCACAATTTCGAGCATAGCCGAATCACAAACCGCTATCAGGTCCTGTTCAATCCTTATATCAAACTTGTGCTCAGCATTTGTTTCAATTAAGCGGTTTGTTATCGTATGAGCAAGTTCACTTAAATTAACATCAACCTGTTTCATTTCGAACCTGCTAACTCGCGAAAGCTTCAGTAAATCATCTATCAGATGCCCCATGCGCTGTGCCTCGCTGCGAACGCGATCGAGAAAAACACGTCCGGTTTCATCAAGCTGATCATAATAATCTTCGAGAAGAGCGAGGCTCCATCCATCGATTCCACGCAAGGGGGCGCGTAAATCGTGCGATACGGAATAGCTGAACGCTTCCAGTTCTTTATTAGCTTGCTCCAGCTGACGGGTGCGCAGTTGCACACGAAGTTCGAGGTTAGTATTTAAAAGGCTGATTTCTTCCTGAGCTTTTTTCAGAGCGGTAATATTATGTCCGAATATTGTAATTCCGAGTAAGGTATTGTCGGATGTTATGATCGGGTTAAAACTATACGACATCATTTGAATTTCAAGAGGAGGAATGGTAGTTGCCTGGATGGTAAAACTTTCTCCTTCCAAGGCTCTTTGATAGTATTTTAACCAATCAGATTTGAGTTCTTCCGGAAGGATATCAATTACATTATCCCCGATAGACAATGAAACACCGGTACCAATTTTCATGTTCTGGTAGAAATGTGCATTTGCATCGATAAGTTTAAATTGATTATCAATGGACCAAATGCTGCTATCAGCGTTCTCGATCAGTGAGCGGATATTTGCTTCACTTTTACGAAGTGCCTCTTCAGCTTTTTTTCTCTCAGTAATATCACGGCCATATACAACAAGTCCTTTTCGCTTATTATCAGCATAAAAAAGCGGACGTTTAATAATATCGTAAACATGCAATGAACCATTAATGTCAGGAATTATTTCTTCGGTTCTGGTTCCTGTTTCATTGGCCCAGGCTATTTCGTCAGTAACACTGCAGTTATCAAATGCCTCTTTAAAAATTTCGGAAGTAAAAGCGGCCAGTTCATCTTCAGTTTTATTGAAATAATCGACATTCTGAAGCTGATAAAGTTCAAGAATACTGTCGTTTGCCTGTATCCATCTGTTTTCTGCATCTTTAAAACAAATGATATCGGGCGATGAATTAATGAGGGTAAGGAGTTTTTCTTCGTTTTCTTTCAAGGCTTCTTCGGCGAGTTTACGATCAGTAATGTCAATTGTAAATCCGGCAAGCATAGGAAGAGCCTCATCCCTGAAAATCGGGAATTTTATAGTATTATAAAGTCTGCCGTTAAGGGTTTCATTATATTCAATTAATTTGCCATCAACTAACATTTGTTTTTCGCCTGCAATTAACTCATCGGCATAGTCAGCAGGGAAAAGGTCATGAGCATCCTTCCCGATTATTTCGCTGAGAGGTTTTCCTAGCAACAACTCATAATTTTTGCTCAGGTGCATAGCTTTTGATTCATGATCCTTGAAAAACAAATGTACCGGACTGTATTCGAGCAGTGATTGGAAGATGAGATCTTTCTCTCTTAACAAAGCTTCACTATTATTCTTTTCAGTTATATCGGTCCATATTGTCGACAGGTAATCAATCCCACGTATGGTTATTACACGCGAACTTATTCGCATATCTCTTGTTTCGCCTGATTTGGTTCGGTGTTTAGTTTCAAAAACGGCTGAAATTACAAGTTGCAGATCATGGAGCGTTTGCTTGAGGTTTTCAGGTTTAATTGATAATTCAATATCTTTGAGGGTAAGTTTTCCGAATTCTTCGCGTGTATAACCAAGCCTGCTGCATGCAGCTTCGTTAAATTCCAGGAATTCTCCTGTTTCAATATCAACCAGCACAATGGCATCGTAGGCCTGATTAACGATAGTTGAGTATATTTCCTCACGCTCGCGCAGCGATTCCTGTGATTGATAATATTGAGTAATATCCCTTCCAACGCCAAGAATACCTATAAGTTTACCTTCGGTATCAAACATAGGGGTTTTAATGGTTTCAATTAAGCGTTGTTGCCCATCTGATTTTCGGGTTCCCCATTCTTCGTAAATAACAGGATTATTAAGCGACATCAGTTTAATATCGCGTTGCCTCGATATTTCGGCTAATTCGTGATTTCCGAAATCAAAATCAGTTTTGCCTAATATGTCAGTTTCCGGAATGCCTATAAAACTTTCGAATATCGGATTGCATAAAAGATACTTACCCTCAGGATCTTTAAGCCATATTAAATCGGGAATGGTTTTTATGAGCGTCCGCAATCGTAACCGTTCATTTTCAAGTATCAGTTCATCTTCTTTCCGGTTTGTTATATCCTGGTATATTCCCCTGATTTTGATTACTTTGTTTCCTTCCATTACAGGAACACCCATTGTACGGACCCATTTTTTTATGCCTTTGGCACTGGTCATTTCGAGTTCAAGGTCATAGGGTGTTCCGTGATCAATTGCCGCTTGAATGGCTTCATTAATTTTTATCCGCGATTCGTTTTTGTAAAAACTTAAGCCTATTTCAGCGTTAGTTAAAGCATCAGCAGGTAAATCATGTATTCTGGCAACTTCATCAGTCCAGGTACCTTGTTTGGTATCAGCATCAAATTCCCATCCACCTACTTTGGCCATATCACCGGTAAGATGCAGCAATTCATCCCTGAGCTTTATTTCCTGCTCAGCTTTTTTGCGTAGTGTTATGTCTCTGGCAATAGTTTGTATGGCAGGTTTTCCTAAATAGGTTACCGGGATGCCAATTACCTCAACTTCAATAGTTTGATTGGCGGTAGTGATAATTTTTTCTTCAGCAAAACTCGAAGGTTTCCCGGTAAGTAAAATCTGATTGATTCTTTTTCGGGCAAAATTAGCAGAATCAGGATGTACAAATTCCAGGATAGTTCTGGTGGTTAGTTGTTTCAATGATTTTATTCCCACCATTTTGAGGGCAGCTGTATTTGCAAATAGTATTTTGCCTTCCGAATGAATAAAAACTGCATCAGGAAGCAAATTGACCATGCTTCGGTATTTTTCTTCGCTTTCCTTTAACGCCTGAACTGCTTTACGGCTTTCAGTAATATCGCGGATTGACTCAATATAACCCAAGCGGTCGCCATTACTGTTTAAAAGCGGAGCGCTTATGTTGGATAAAAATGCCCCTTTGCCTTCGAACAATTCGGGCGCGAAAATTTCGGCTGAAATAGAATCGCCTTTCCTGTAAAAATTACTATACCTTGCTTTAAGTTCGTTGTCGTCAGTATCAATAAGGTCGAGAAGTAGTCGTTGCCTTTTTCCGTAAAACGGAATGGAATAAGCATGGTTGCCCTTTCCTATCATTTCAGTTTTACTTACTCCGGTCATTTCCTCGATAGCTTTGTTCCAGGCTATAACTTTTCGCTCATTATCAATTACGAATGTGGCATCAGGAAGGAAATCAATAATATCCATAAGCTGCTGACGCGATTCCTTGAGCTCAGCTTCAGCCAGTTTGCGTTTGGTAACATCTCTTGATACTCCTACTGCGCCTATTCTTTCATCATTGCTGTCATAAATATACCTTACCGAGATTTCGACCCAAATAAGTGTGCCATCTTTATGTTTTTGCTGAATATCAAGTATGCTGGGGTTGTTATTTTTTTTGCTTGATATTTCATTTAAGCTATTTATAATCTGTTCCCTGACTTTTTGAAGGGATTCCTCAGTCATTGATGTTTCAAAGCTCTCATTTATTGCTTCTTCCTGGGTAAGACCGCGAAGTTGATAGATTGACGGACTGATATAAGTATATTTGAAATCCTTGTCCATTGTCCATATTACATCCGATACATTATCAGCTAATAAGCGATACTTATGTTCACTTTGTTTCAGTGCTTCAGCAGCAATTACACTTTCATTTATATCGCGGAAATTGATTACAATTGCCTCTACACTTTTATCGGACAATAGGTTGCTGAAAGTGCTTTGAATCCAATGCCACGCCCCATCTGAATGCTTAAAACGGTATTCGAGTGTAAGCACTTTATCAGGATTCGCTGACACATCACTTAAAGCTGCAAGTACCATTTGCAAATCGTCAGGATGTGTTAGAGTGGTTGGATTAAGTGTATTCAATTCTCTTTCACCATAACCAAACATCCTGATCGCTGAATTGCTGGCAAATTTCATTTCCCCCCTGATGTCAATTAATACAATGCCATCCGGAGCATGCTCAATCAGCGAGCGGTAGCGCTTTTCGGTTTTCAGTTTTTCTTCTTCAGCCTTTTTGCGTTGAGTGTTGTCATGTAAAGCAAGGATAAGATGTTTTTTACCATTGAGCATAAGCGGCTCAATACTGAATTGTATCCAGAGCCGCGTAATCCCTTTTTTTGTTTCGCGGATGATTTCCGATTCCTGATCACTTGTTTTTACTTGGTGCTGCAACGCTTTTGAAATTGAATTCATTACGTTGCACGCAGCACAATGCGACGAATATCCACATCCCTTATCGTTTTCGAGCCTGTTAACACATCCGAGAAACTCCCCGCACATTTGTTTTTCAATTTCCTGAATGTTGGTGTCAAACAAACGGGAAGCAGCGGAATTGGCTTTCACAATTTTTGCATTCTCATCAATCACAAGCATACTTACCGGCGAGGACGAAAGTATTGCATTCAGGTTATTGTGTTCTTTTTGTAAGTGTTCCTCTGCATTCAGCCGCTGTAAGGCAATGGAACCTAAGTTCGCAATAGTTTCAACCAGTTTTTGCTGGCTGATGATTGAGTTGTTTTTACAAATTATAGCTATACCTCCGAAAAGTTGTTCCTCCCATAAAAATCCGATAGAATAAACTGAAGTGATTCCAACCAGCTTTTCAATAGCCTTGCATATTAATTCATCAACCGAGTGAGCCGACAGCGTATATAAAGGATTCTCTGTAATGTGGGTTAATTCTCTTGCCTGGTATAACATTTTTTGTTCCTGGCTGAGATTTTTTATTGATACATTCAGGCTGAGAACATCAAATCCTATGGTGCGTTTAATACTTCCAATCAACTTCTGAAGTCCGAAAGTATGGCTGATACTGATAGATTGATTTTCGGTATTGGCTTTAACAACAATCACGTAAGCATTGTCGGTAACCTCGTGTATCCGTGCCCCTATATACTCATAAACGTCATTTATTGTTTTAAGACTTACCAACGTCCGGGCTACTTCCGAAATTATCTGTTGATCGTGTAAATGATTAATTACTTGTTCTTCCGCCCGCTTTCGTTCTGCAACTTCAGTACGAAGGTCGGTAAGTAGTTTTAGTTCACTATTTCTGCTTTTTTCGAGTTTCAATAGGGACTGTTGTAGCGCATCTTCAGCTTTTCTGCGTTCAGCAAGTTCCTGTTCCAGTTCAAAAGTGCGCTCCTGAACCAGAATTTTAAGCCTTTCCTTTTCCGATATTTTAAGATCCTCAGCCTCTTTAATCCTAAGCATCGCCCTTATTTGAGCAGTTAATTCCGATTCGTCAACCGGCTTAGCCAGAAATGCATCTGCGCCGGCATCCATTGCCAGTATACGGTTTTTCCCTGTTACGGTGGTAGACGTTACCATAACTACCGGAATATGCTTTAGTTCTTCGTCAGCTTTAATGATTTTGCAAACTTCATATCCGTCCATTCCTGGCATGGCTATGTCAAGAAGCACCACATCGGGTTTATGTAATTTACACAGCTCGATGCCATTTGTGCCTGAATTGGCTGAATAGAATACCGCTGAAGGAAATGCCTCTGAAACTAAAACTTTAAGAACCAGAATATTATCCTGGATATCGTCGATTGCGAGAATGGTTACGACTCTATTTTTCATTAAGCAGCGTGTTGATAGTTTGATGCATCAGTATATTGTCAATAGGTTTCGAAATATATCCATCGAAACCGTATGAAATTAGTTCCTCGCGATCGCCTTTCATTGCTTTGGCGGTAAGCGCAACAACGGGTATTTGTCGTGTGAGATCGTCCTTACGTATAATATCAAAAACAGCGTATCCATCCATTTCCGGCAGCGAAATATCGAGCAGAATCAGATCGGGAGCCTGTGTACGGGCTTTAGTAATACCTTCGGTTGCATTGGTTGCTTCAGCTATTTCATAATTATCAGCAAGGAGGGCTTTAACCGTTTCCATATTATCGGGGTTGTCCTCAATAACAAGTATAACAGCCTTTCCTGGTTTCGACAGGGATCTTTTTTCCGGGACTGCCGTATCAAGGTTTTTTTGTGGAAACACCATTGCATGAACATGCGCCAAAAGTTCGCTTCTGTTTACAACTCCTTTATAAATAATCTGGTGTATGTGGTTCCCTTTGAGGAAAAACAATTCATTTTGGGTAATGTGTTTTGCTGTAAGGATCAGGACAGGAATTTGACTGGTTTCCTTTTGACTTCTGATTGAGTCGAGCACTTCAAATCCATCAACTTCGGGCATCATTAAATCGAGGATCATAGCATCGGGTGTCATAATTTCTATGGCATCAAGAGCTTCTTTTCCGTTGTGGGCAATTCGAACGGTATATCCGTTTTGGTTCAGGATATACGACATTTGTATGATTTGAGGTTCGCTATCCTCAACCAACAATATGGTTTTACCATTTCCATTCTCTGGTTCACTGTTATTATCCTGAAATTTAGAAGGGTTGTACGATGTTTCAGGAATGTTGTGCTTTTCCGTTGCTGCTTCTTTAAAAACAGGCAATTTGACCGTGAAAACAGAGCCAACCCCGACTTTACTCTTAACGCTGATATTTCCATCGAGCAACAAAGCATACTTTTTAGCAATTGCAAGTCCCAGTCCGGTTCCTCCGTATTTGCGCGATGCTTTCTCGTCGGCTTGCCTGAATTCATCGAATATAAGAGGCAGGTAATCATTATCGATTCCTATTCCCGAATCGGCTACGCTAATATGTAATTCGCCATCAACCCTTTTCGCTGTAATATTTATCGATCCTTCTTCGGTAAACTTAACGGCGTTGCTGATTATATTCTGAATAATATGATGGATTTTATCGCTGTCATTCGTAATTTCAGGTAAATTATTTTGAATGTTATTAATCAGTCGTATGCCTTTTTCGTCAGCAATCGGCTGAAGTGACTCAACAATGGATTGCACCAGGTTGAAAATGTTAAACCTGGTAATGTTTATTTCTTCTTTGCCGCTTTCAATTCGCGAAAGATCGAGTATGTCATTAATCAGGTACAATAACTGTTTCCCGTTTTTTTCGATAATCCCAAGGTAGTTATATTCATCGTCAGGAATTGTTCCGTTGAGCTTACGGCTTAAAACACCCGAAAGAGCGATCACCGAATTTAATGGTGTACGCAGTTCGTGACTCATGTTTGATAAAAATGCACTTTTAAACTGATTGGCTTCTTCAACCTGCTTTTTCTGCATTTTGAGTTCAATATTATACTCTTTTAATTCATCGGACTGCATGGACAATTCCTTCGATTTTATCTCAAGGTCACGGTTTTGCTGATCCAGTTTTAACGAAATATCAGTAATTTCCTGAAAAGCCAATACACCTAGTAACCGGGCCGTAAGCATGAGTTGGATTTCGTGCAGCAGCTTGACTGATTCAGCCGAAAATTCATAAATGCTTGCCAGCGAAATGATTGCTATAATGTTATTATCCTTTACTATCGGAACAGTGATAATTTCACGGGGTTTAAACGTACCTGTGACTGTTGGGAAATTAAATATTGAATCATCAGGAATATCGGTAATCCGAACTATTTCTTTTCGCGTAAGCACTGCGCCAAACTCGCCTTCCCTGGTATTAGCTGCAAAAGATCTGCAGTTCCCGGCATCTAACCCTATCGATTCGAAATGATCGAACTGTGTTTTTAAATCATTTGGGAAATAGATAGCAGTAACTTGTGCATTAACTGTAATATGCAGTAACCGGAGTAGTTCCCGGCAAAATGGTATTAATTCATTTTCGTTGATTAAAAGTTGTGCAATAGAAGCTGAATTCCCTTTCATAACCAATTCCTGCTGAACTGATCCGGCCATATTATTAAAAGCATCTGCCAGCTTGCCAATTTCATTTGTTGAATGATAAGAGCTCCTTATATTAAAATTACCCTGCCTGTATTCATCCGAAATGCGCGTTAATGCTAACAGAGGTTTTTGTATACTCTTGTAAAAGATAAAAGCAATTAAAACGGAAAGTACTGAAAGAATTAGCAGCGAAAGTCTGAACCATATCAGAATCTGTTTCTTCTCTTTTTCAGCCGACTGAAAAAATTCATTCGATTTAGCTGTTGCAAAATCAATCATTACCTGTATCTGTGCGAACATTTTTTCGCGGTAGTCAACATTATCTGCTTTGTACATCATGTATGCACCTGAATGGTCACCTTTTTTACGCAGTTTAATAACTTTATCGCGCAAGGGTTTCCAGTTTTTAAATAAAATGTAAGCATTTTCTACATCGCTTTTTGGTCCCAGGTAGTTATCATTTACAACTTTAAATGAGTTATAAATAGCGGATTCGAGTGTTCTGATATGGCTTATGCTTTCTTCAAATTCGTATTCAGTGAGGTTTGGGTCGATTGCGATTTCTTTTAAGTATAAATGTATGGAATTGATATCAGCCTTTATATCGCGCGTAGCTTTTGAAACCTGTAAAGGGTGTGTGTATATATCAACAGTAATTTGCCATAGCCTTTCGGATTGTTTATAAGCCACTGTTCCCAATAGTATAAAAAACAGGATTATTATGCTAAATCCAACCGCTAACCGGATTCCCATGCTGGTGTTTCGTATTTTCATTGATAAACTTTTTTCAGTTTGGTTTTGTGATTGTCTTATTGTTTGTTGCTACACCTCGAAGCCTGTTGCATTTAACTCCTGATGTAAATAGGGGCTTCAGGAAACAGGCTCCGAAAGCCTCCGGCAGAATTAAGAATACTCGTTTCGGCCTCGCCGGTGACAAAGATGCCTCCCTTGCGGATTGTTTTCCTGAATTTTTCCAGAATCGATTTTTGTACTTCCGGTTTGTAATAAAACAGCACGTTGCTGCACATTACCAGGTCGAAATCGCCGTAAATACTCACTGGTGGAGCTGATGAAAGGTTGTTGAGCAAATCATAATCTGATAACTCAACCTTCGATTTGATTTTTTCGATGATGGAAAAGGTGTTTCCAGTTTTCGAAAAATAGTTTTTAATAAAATTGTAAGGAATGGATTTTACGGCATCATAATCGTAAATTCCTGTCCCGGCTTTTAAAAGTTCCGAAGCTGAGTTATCCGTGGCAAAAATCTGGTGTCTTATTGCAGTGGAATTTTTTTTGAGCAAATCATCAATCATTATGGCAAGAGAATATGGCTCTTGTCCGGCAGCACATCCGGCCGACCATATCCTGATTTCGGAGTCATTGTTTTTTGCTTTTTCGCCTATAATTTTTGGAAGTATAACCTGGTACAGCAAAGCAAAAGTTAATGGGTTTCGGAAAAAGGTACTGTATGAATTGGAAAGGGAATTGATAAGCATTTCTTGTTCAACAGGGTCGCTGATTAATTTTTGGAGGTACCCGGGTAGAACATTGGTATCAGATAAATTCATCCTGTTTTTGATCACAGATTCGAGAAAGCTGGTAGAAAATACGGAAATATCTGCGTCGAATTTCTCAGACATCAACCTGATTATTGTTTCGGTTGTTACTTGCATAGGATGAATTTGATAAATAACAATTCCGACAAAACAAATTTATCATTGTGAGGGGTATTGTTGCCTGTTGAGGGTAAAGATAAACATAATTTGAAGATACTGAAGCTGTGTGGATATTTTGTGAATAAGTTGATCAAATAGTGAAATATTTGTTTAACCGGAATTGAACATTCTTAAACAGTTAGCGGTTTAAATAGCTTAATCCAAAACATATAGAAATGAAAAGAACACTTATTTATTCAGGAATTATTAGTCTGGCTATGCTGTTTTCATGTGCCGGGCCTGAAGGCAAAAAAGCATCCATCAGCGAAGCCGATACCATTATTGCAAATACCGAAGGCGCAGATAAATATTCTGTTGATGTTACTTCGAGCCAGGTTGAGTGGAAAGGTTTTAAACCAACCGGTCAACACAACGGAACCCTCGCACTAAAATCGGGAGCATTGTATATTAAGGAAAACACTCCGGTAGGTGGAGAGTTCGTAATTGATATGCAAACACTCAAAGTGCTTGATATCGAAGATCCCGAATACAATGCAAAATTAACCGGCCATTTGAATTCGCCTGATTTCTTTGATGTTGCAAACCATCCGACCGCAAATTTTGTAATTACTCAGGTTGTTCGTTCGAAAGAAAGTACTTCTACTTATGAGCTTATGGGTAATTTGACCATTAAAGGTATCACTAAAAGTGTTGGATTTAAAGCCAACATAGCTATCGAAGGTGAGAAAGTTAACAGTACTACTCCTGAGTTTACAATTGACAGGGCTGCCTACGATATTAAGTTTAAATCAAAGAAATTTTTTGAGGATCTCAAGGACGATTTCATTAATGACGAAATTGCACTTGTTATCAAACTTAATGCATCAAAAGCAATGTAGTTATCAGGTTTTCTGATTGTTACTGATTCTAAACTTCAAAAGGAAAAAGCCACCGCAAATTGTTTGCAGTGGCTTTTTTAATTTTAAAACGGTTAGGTTCCGTTATATATCCGGTCTATTAAAACCTGAACCATGGCCGCTCAGGACCTAAAATTCCCAATGGAATCATAAGCAGTATAAGTAACATGGCAATGCCTGTCCAGATGAGGGTGCGTTTTTGCTTTCCGGCCGGGTAAGCTGACCTTTTTACGAGTATGCTTCCGGTTTGGGCTGCTGCTATTGCTAAAATATTAACAAATGCATGTTCAACAGCCCAGTATCTGAGTGTTGAATCTTTCATGGCAGCTCCGAAATTGCTTAAAGCATTCAACGTTATAGGGCTCAGAACAAAATACAGTAATAGCCCTATAAGTAGCTGAATATGAAGGCTGCTGATGAAAATAAGCGACCATTTCCGCTGCGACATTGTATAATCAGTCTTGCCCGATACGCCTTTGATGGCCATAAAAAGAACCAGTATTCCTGCTATAAGTATAAGCCATCGGTTCCATGAGTGAAGAAAAAGAGTAATTGTGTAGAATGTGTTCATTGTTTATAGTTTTATATATAAACGGTTTGCAGGGAGGTTTTGTTTTGGTAAAAATGATTTCTATTGGTATGAAAATCGATGGCAGCGGGTAAAGTGCTTTCCTGCATTAGAAAATTTTTTTCAAAAAATCATAGGGTATTTTCTTTCTGAAGTATCTTATAGATGTAAACAAACATTAACTTTAACCCATAAAACCCTATTGCCATGAAAACTTCAGTTCAAATCCTTTTCCGGGTTGGCATTCTCGTCATATTCATGTCATGTTACGGCGCAGCTTATTCGCAAATTAGCAGCGATGCATATGTAACTGTCACCGGGCAGCTTAAAGATGCCAAAACCGGCGAAAAAATTATTTATGCAACCATAACAGTTCCGAATACCGGAATAGGAACAGTTTCAAACTCCGATGGCGAATTTATCCTGAAGATTAATAAAGTGATAGATGCCGAATATTTTGAAGTATCGCACCTTAGTTATGCTACTACAACGTTTAAGGTTAGCGAGTCGGTAGGAAAAAATAAAACATTTTATCTTGAACCGCAACTGATCATGCTGAAGGAAATATCGGTTGTGCCAAAAGATGCGCGCGGAATTGTGGAGACGGCTCTCCGGAACATTAAGAAGAATTACAGCGAAACGCCTAATATGATGACCGGCTTTTACCGCGAGTCAATAAGGCAGCGCCGCGATTATCTATCAATTTCCGAAGCTGTTGTCGATATTTATAAAGCGCCATATTCGAACATGCAGGAGGACCAGGTGAAAATTTATAAAGGCCGTAAAGGCACTAATGTAAAAAAGGCCGATACACTGATGGTTCAGCTGCAGGGAGGTCCCAATGTTTCGATGTTGCTCGATATTGTAAAAAATACCGATCTAAGCATTGCCCTCGATAATCTCGATAATTATACTTTTGAATTTGGGTCGATGGTTAACATTGATAATAAACTTAATTGGGTAATACATTTCTCTCCGAATGTTATAAGGGAAGAGCCGCTTTACTATGGTAAGTTGTATATCTCACAGGATAATATGGCAATTAGCCGCGCCGAATTCAGCCTCGACCTTAACGATGAAGCTAAAGCATCGCGTGTATTTGTTCAGAAAAAACCAATGGGGCTGATCTTTATGCCTACCTCAACCAGTTACCTGGTTACATACAAGGAACAAAACGGGAAATATTACCTCAATTATGTTCGCGTCGATCTGAAATTCCAGTGCGACTGGAAGAAACGGCTCTTTAAAAATTACTACACTGTAATGTCGGAAGTAGCTATTACCGACAGGCGTGAGGAAAATGTAGTTAAATTTGCCAAACAGGAAGTTTTCAGGCAGAATATGGTGTTCGCCGAGAAAGTTGAGGCTTTTGCTGATGCTGATTTCTGGGGCGAATACAATATCATCGAACCGGAGGACTCCATTGAAAGTGCGATCAAAAAACTTTCGAAAAGCATGAAGAAATAGGTTAAATTCCACGTTCCAAGTTCCAAGTTCCAAATTCCAAGTTCCAAATTCCAAGTTCCAAGTTCCAAATTCCAAGTCCCAAGTCCCAAGTCTCAAGTCTCAAGTACCAAGAACCAAGATACCAGAACCGAAATTCATATCCCAAAACCCGTCAAACTATTCAAAACCTGAAACCTGAAACTTGAAACTTGAAACCCCTTGACCCGTCACTGCGAGGAACGAAGCAGGAACTCTTCAAACTCTTCAAACTTAATACTCCCAACATCCAACATCCCACATCCCAAATCCCACATCCCACATTCCCTGATGAACCTGACCGATTTCTACATACAAAAGAAAATACAAGGTGGCGACATCAGGGAATTTGAACGGCTGTTTACAAAGTATTACGAACCTTTGTGCCACCATGCGGATAAAATACTGAAAGATATGGATGCTGCAGAAGACATAGTTCAGGAGTTTTTCTACCAGTTTTGGAAAAACAGGGAGACTTTCAGCCCGAAACTTTCTCTGAATGCATATCTGTATCACAGCATCCGCAACAATGCTCTGCATTACCTTGAGCACCTGGCTGTCCGTAAAAACTATGCTCAACAGGTGATTACTGATTTTCAGGAGATGGTTCCGGCAAATATGCAAAATGATGCTGAACTCCGCGACCTGGGAAAAGTAATAAACGCAACATTACGCAACATGCCCGAACGCTGCTCGCGTATTTTCAGGATGAACAGGTTCGAAGGGAAAAAATACCGTGAAATTGCCGAAATTCTTTCTATTTCAGTAAAAACGGTTGAAGCAGATATGGGAAAAGCTTTGCAGCTGTTCAGGAAATCGTTGAAAGAATTTACAAATGAGCAGGTGGGATGAGGAACAGAAATAAAGCTTGCAACATTAAGTGTCCATCGTTACAGGAATAGTAAACAGTAAGTTATGAAAGCAAACAGAGATAGTCAGCAATACTCCGAAACCCTTGCCCGGTACCTCAGCGGCGAAATGGGTGGTGCTGAATTGCGCGCTTTTGAAGAGGAAATTGCTGTTTCAGAAGAAAGTAAAAACAGAATTGATAAAATGAAAAAACAATGGTCGGCAATGAAAGAGTTAAACGACCCCGCAAAACCGGATACCCGTCAAGCCTGGGATAAACTTCACCACCGGCTTCGCGACGAAAACCTTATACCCGGGCAGATGGTTGCATCAAAAAACAGATTGGTTTCAAATTGGGTTAGAGTAGCTGCAGCAATTCTGATGCTGCTGGGTATAAGTGCTGTTATCTATTTGAATTCGAAACCCAAGCCGGCAATTGGTTTGGTTCAGATAAATACTGTTAATGATGCAAATACGCTTGTAAAAACCCTTGCCGATGGTTCTGTGATTTATATTGCACAAAATTCACTGTTTTCGTTTCCGGAGGAGTTCCAATCCGAATCCCGCAGTGTTGAACTTAAAGGTGAGGCCTTTTTCGATATTACCCCTGATAAAAATAAGCCTTTTATCATCGAAACCGATGAAGTTATGATACAGGTTTTGGGTACAGCTTTTAATGTGAAAACTCAAAATGGCAATGACTTCATGCTTTTTGTCGACCGAGGGAAAGTAAAAGTCACCCTCAAAAACAATCCTTCGGCTAGTCAATTGGTAGTGGCAGGGGAGAAGATTACCAGTGTTAAAAATAAGCTTGTAAAATCAAAGTATGTGCCTGCCAATCAACCAGTATGGTACCGTCAGCGCATGCATTTTAAAGACGAAACACTCCTGAATATTATTACTGTGCTCAATCGGAATTTCAACACTACATTTGTATTGGCAGAAAAAGAACTTGGGAACCAAAAGATGACGGCTACTTTTCATAACGAAACTGCCGAAACCATGACCGAACTTATTTGTGCTACCCTTAACCTGAAAAGCCATACCGTAAATGGGTCAGTTGTATTATCCGGAATGGAAGAAAGTGCGAAACCCGATTAAATTTCGTACTACCAGCCTTGGGTCTGAACTCTCTAAAGCTTGTATTTTAATTACAGGCTTTTTACTGTTTTGGGTTAACACAGGTTTTGCGCAAATGCCGCTGCTCGATAAAACTATTACTATTCCAAGGCAAAATACCACTATTTACAACGCACTAAACCTGATTTCGCAAAAAGCGGACTGCCTTTTTATTTATGATAGTAAAACCGTTGAAAGCGATAAACGCGTTAAACTTCAGGCTGATAATCAGACACTGAAACAGGTGCTTGATAACCTGCTTGTAAACCCGGCGCTTTCTTATAAAGTTATTGGCAAACACATCCTTATCTACAAAGCGAAAGAGGGAAACCATAAAGATGTATTGCCTGACATTCATGTTCCAATACCTGCAAAAGATACACTGAAAAATACAGTGATCAGAGGTTATATCTTTGATAATGAAACGAAAACGGCTATCCCTTTTGCAACCATTGGTATTGAAGAAGAAAACATAGGGACTATTACTAATTCGGATGGTTATTTTACATTAAAAATTCCGGCTTCGCTTGCTGGTACTTCACTGGTTGTTTCGCATATGGGGTATATGAGCCAGCGCATTCCGGTTCAGCTGCTTAACGAGCATCAAGTCGATTTTTACCTCGACCGCAGGATAATTTCCATACAGGAAGTCATAATTCGCTATATTGACCCGAATGCAATTGTAGCTAAAGCATTGGAGCAGCGTAAAGTAAACAACGCCGTTGAACCCGTTTACCTCACAACCTTTTACCGCGAGGGAGTTCAGAAAAACAACAAATACATTAGTTATTCGGAGGCAGTGTTTAAAGTATTTAAATCGTCGTACACTTTAAGTGAGCACTCGGACCAGGTAAAAATGCTCAAATCACGGAAAATTCAGGACGAAAATCCGCGCGATACTGTTTTTCTTAAACTTAAGGCCGGTGTGCTTTCATCGCTTCAGCTGGATATTGTAAAATGTGTACCGGGGTTTCTTGACCTTTCTCCACCTACTGAATACAATTATACCTATTCCGACCTTGTTTCATACAATGCTAAGGATGCGTACGCGATAACTTTTACGCAGAAGGAAAACCTGAAGAAGGCTTTGTATACCGGAACCCTTTATATTGACAAGGAGAATTTTGCAATACTTGGCGCTGATTTTGAAATAAATCAGGATTACCTCGATATTGCAGCCGATGAACTTGTGCTTAAAAAAAGCAGGCGGCTGATTGTAAAACTCGAAAAAATCAATTATTCAGTCAGTTATATGCCTTTTAACGGCAGGTATTACCTTCAACATGCAAGGTGCGATATTCAGCTGAAAACGCGTTTGCGCAACCGATTATCATCCGATAATTTTCATACGTTCCTCGAACTGGCTACCTGTAACATCGATACTTTAAATGTGGAAAGATTTCCGCGACAGGAAGTTATGAAGCCAAACGTTGTGTTTTCCGATCAGCCTTATAGCTTACCTGATGATTTCTGGGGCGACTTTAATGTTATTGTTCCTGAAGCCAAATTGACTGAAGCGTTATTAAAAATAATGGTGAAAATTGAAGAGATAAAATAAGTATGGTTAGGAGTATTATTGTTTTTAATAGTTAGTTTGAATTTATAAGAAACAACGCATTTTTTGATCCATTAATTTTCTTGAAATCCTTATCAAATAAATGGAATGGATACAGCGCTAGAAATTTAAGTGGTATGATTATTGTAAATGATTACCTGTACTCAATTCCGTCAATTTGTGTTGCCATTTTTTAAAAAAAATAGTATGAAAAGCTTTAAATTTCTATCCGGTTTTATTTTGCTAACAAGTCTTGGTCTTGTATCTGTAGCCCAGACGAATGGCAATGAAAAATTAAACCTGCCGGGTGATAATCTGAATCTGTATGCAGTAATGAATCTTTTCCAGGAGTCGGAAACACTCGAAGGCTTTGAGAAGAACCTTAATGCTGAAGATTCAAAAATCAATAACCTCGACCTCAATGCCGATAATACTATCGACTACATAAAAGTGCTTGATTATGTTGACGGTGAGGCTCATACCATTGTTTTACAGGTTGCTGTAAACGCAAAGGAAAATCAGGATGTTGCAGTGTTTACCGTTCAGAAGGATGCCAGCAACCAGGTTCAGATTCAGCTGATAGGGGATGAGGAATTGTATGGCAAAGATTATATTATCGAACCCATTTATGACGATGCTTCATCAACTTCAACTCCTAATCCCGGCTATAAAGGAAATACAAATACAGTTCAAAATGAGACTGTGGTTGTTACTAAAACAACTTATGTGGAAGTAGCAGCCTGGCCAGTAGTTACCTATATCTATCAACCGGCGTATGTAGTTTACCGTTCGCCCTGGTACTGGGGTTATTACCCACCGTATTGGAGTCCGTGGACACCTTTTTACTGGGATTATTATTATGGGTATCATTCGCATTATCACCATCACTATTATGGTTGTTATCGTCATAGCTATTATTATCGATACCCTCATTACAATAACAATTACTATCATGGTCACCGTTCGTATTCAAACACGGTGTATCAGCACAGGCAAAGTGGTACCTATCGCAATACCTACTCGCATCCTGAAACGCGCAGCCAGGGTTCCGCCGATTTTAATAAGAGATATCCGAACGGGTATCAGCCGGCTGCGAGGCCATCAACAATAAATAATTCCAACAGGCCATCAACTAAACCAGCAACAAATACCAATGTTACCCGACCTTCAACAAAGCCTGCCACAAATACTAATGTCAGCAGGCCGGTTACCAAGCCAGCTACCGGAACTACCACACGTCCGACTACAAAACCATCAACAAATGATAATGTAAGCCGTCCATCTACCAGGCCAGCTACAAGCAAACCAACCACTCGTCCGGAAATAAGTAAGCCTTCATCAAGGCCAGCAACTACTTCTCCTTCGACAAAACCAGCGAGTTCGAAAGAAACAGTGAAAAAAGCAACCAGGGAAGCAGCAAAGCCGACAATAAACAAACCTGCATCAAAACCAGCAACAGCCAGGCCCACTGCAAATCCCGGCAGTAAACCGGCAAAGCAATCAACTCCGGCACGGAATCCAAAATCAGAAAGTAAAACTTCTCCGGGATCCAGGTAAGAATAATCGGACTGTTTTTTAAAAAAGGAAGGAATCAGTATTTAAACACTGATTCCTTTTTTATTTCATTACTAAGTTGATTTACAACGAATTCTTTTAAGCTTTATCATGGATCATTTCTAATCTGAACTATTCACAATCTTGGTGAACTCTTTGAGCCTTAGAGTCTTCGTGGCATTCTGAAAATTTGCCACAAAGTCACAAAAACACTAAGGTTCACTAAGATAAAGTAAAGTTGGGCTTTTTATGAAAAGTTCAAGCAAAATATCAAAACGCTTTTGTTAAGATTTTCTTCTTATGAAGTGTAAAATACAGATTATAAATATCATACAAAGCGATCCAACAAAAGCCAGTGCCATATCTTTCTGAGCATCCCAGTAATCGCCTTGCTGGCCATTGTATGATTCAGCATCTTCGGGTGACAAAACTATCGAAAGCATCCATTCAAAAACTTCATAAAACATACTAAGCGACAGAATAGTCAGAAATGCCATCAGCAAACTGGTTTTCCATGGTATACCCGCCCTTCGCTGCATAAGTTCCTGAAGCGGAATAAGTATCAGAAACCCAAAGAGAAAATGAATAAGCCGGTCGTATTGATTTCGTTCAAATCCAAAACAGGAATTTATACTAATGCCGGTAATTGCTTTAATCCACTGATCGTATGGCGTGTATGAGTATATCCATCGGGCGCCTATGACATGAAAAACCATAAATACGGTAATCAACACAAAGGACTTATTGCTCAGATTATTTTTTAAAATGGAATAAATCAGAAAAACAGCCGCAACTAAAGTAGCTGAATGCTGCAGGTACATTTCGTGGGGATAAATTGGATTTATGCATGAAACCACCAGGATAAGAAAAAACAAAATCAGAATGCCTGCTTTGAAACGACGTTGGTTCATAACAAATTACAAATTTGATAACAAATGTAAAGAGGATATTCGCTCCGGCAACAGGAAAAGCATAATCAAATCCTGAATCTGGTGTTTATTTCGCTTTCAACATTCGACAATTTTTTTTGATGAACTATGTTGTTTCTTAAACCTTCACTTCCTTCCATTTTCCCCGCTTAAAATAATACCAGGCCAACAAGGCTATAAATGTTTCAGCTACGGGAATCGCTATAAAAACTCCGGTCGATTTCATTCCCAAAACATTAGAAAGCAGGTAAGCCAACGGAATCTGAAACATCCAGAAACCGACAAAATTTATTATTGTAGGCGTACGGGTATCGCCGGCTCCGTTTAGCGCCTGCGACATTACCATGCTGATTCCATAAAATATAAATCCTGCTCCCATAATCTGAAGGGATTGCACTCCATATGCAATCACCGATTCATCGTGCGAAAAGAACCTGATAATCGGATTGGCGAAAAAGAGGAATATAAACATTACGATACTCATAAAAGCGGCATTGTATTTTGCCGTTATCATTACGCTTTGTTCGGCCCTGAGCATTTTTTTTGCGCCCAGATTTTGACCTACCAGCGTTGCAGCTGCATTACTCAACCCCCAGGCCGGTAAAATAAAGAATACCATATTTCGTATGGCGATCTGGTAACCTGCCGATGCGCTGGTGCCGCCCGTTTCGGCAACCAACCGGGCCAGGATTATCCAGCTTCCGCTTGCAATTATAAATTGCAATGTAGCAGGCCATCCTATATTTATAATAGATTTGATGACCGGGAAATCAATTTTAAAATGGCTCATCTTTAATTTCAGGATTCCGTCGCCTTTAAAAAGATGATAGCATTGATACAACACGCCTGAACTTCGTCCGGCCACAGTTGCAATAGCGGCCCCTTTCAATCCGAAGAAATGAATCAGGACAGGACATAAAATAATATTTATCAGGCTGGCGATCCATAAGCTTTTCATTGCCATGGCCGCATCGCCTGCCCCGCGAAAAATACCGTTGATCAGAAACAGGAACATGATGGCTGAACTGCCTGCAAACATGATCCGTGTAAAAACAGCACCTTCTGAAACTACTTCGGCACTGGCTCCCATCAGTGATAAAATTTCTTCGGCATAATAAGCACCTGTTAAACTGATAATTAAGGTGCCGATAACCGAAACTATAAGTGATTGTGCGCCGGCATGAGCTGCAGCATCCGGATTTTTTTCGCCTACCCTGCGGGCAACTATGGCTGTTGCAGCAGTGCTCAAGCCTATGGCTACCGAATATACAAGCGAAATTACCGATTCGGTAAGTCCAACAGTTGCAATGGCATTTTGCCCGAGTTTACCAACGAAAAACATATCAACGAGGGCAAAAACACTCTCAAGGCTGAGTTCGAGTATCATTGGGATGGCCAGTAAAAATACCGCCGTGCGAATATTTCCGCTCGTATAATCCTGCTCAACCCCGTTAAGCGATTGCTTAACAAGGCGGAATGCTCTCTTATAAATAGATGGTTGCTCCGGATTTAGCATTTATTTGAAATCTACCAGTTTATAAGGCGAAAATAGGGGAATTGTTTATTTAGTATAAAAAAAATCGAATCAGGTATATAGCTGAATTAAGATTTTGAGTCGAATTCCTGTCAAATATGATTTGCTATGGGGCATTACTGATTCAATATTTATTTTCCGAATCGAAATCCAAATAATAAATAACCTCTTGATGTGGCCGAAACCTTTGAGTCACGCGTCATACCGCTGCCTTTTTCGAGTCTCAGTTCTAATGAGATTTTTTTTACTTCAAACCCTAGTCCAGCCAAAAAACCCTGTTCATATTTTTGAGTATCATATACTGCCGGCTGCTCGGTGGTGGCAACAGGTCCATAGTCTTTTGATTGAACAATAACCGAATTGGTTTCATGGATTGCGAGTCCCGATGAAATCCCAACATTGAAGAACATCGAAAAATCAGAATTATCTTCAAGGTTATACCGTATCATATTGTTCAGCTTAATGTAGGAATAACCCAAAGTTACATCACAAAGAGTGTATTTTTCGGCGTTTGTATATTTTTCAAAATGCTGATTAACCTCGTAGGAGCTCAGAATCAGTTCATTGTATATTGACCAATTACGTTCTTTCCAGGGAAATACCACGTTCAGATAAAGTCCGGCCGAAATATTCCATGAAACAGGGAAATTATTTTCTTCTAAATAAGTGCCTGTCCAGAATCCCCCTGATAAATCTAACCTGGTCTTCGAAACACCAGCAAGAATTCCAAAATCATATCTTGGCTTTTCTTCAATATGCTGACAATTAAATGTGCTGTGCTTACACTCGGCATATTTCCTGAATAGTTCATTCATACTCTTTTTGTTGTATTTGGTAGTATTAATTTCCGGAATGATTGAAGGGCAATCCTGAAAGTAAATTTTTAATTGACCAATAAAGTTTTTATTCTCGGCAACAATTTTTTCCCTGTCACCTTGCTTAAGATATTTTTTATAAATAAGCAGCTCATAGTCAGGTGCATCGCCTATATAGAAATT
>CAZOXJ010000037.1:15365-24893 GCA_964583325.1 uncultured Lentimicrobiaceae bacterium | reverse complement strand
GCAACCAAAGAACGCTTAAGCCGGTTGCAGGATCTTAGTGAGATTCAGCTAAACCAACAGGTTCAAAGTATTATTGCTGATATAATGGTTACATATTACGATATCATAAGGCAGCAAAACTACCTCAGGATTATTGAAAATACGCTTGAAGTTTCGCAGCAGAAACTGGATATAGTTAATGTTAAAAATAATGTTGGAATGGCTGATGCAGCCGAAATTCTGCAAACACAGAGTGATGTAAATTCGGCGGAGCAATTGCTTGAAATTCAGAAACTTGTTATTGAGCAAAACAAAGCCGATTTATTGTTGCTTATCAATGCCAAAGCGCAGAATCCTTTTTCAGTTTCCGATAGTATATGGGTAGATAAATCGCTGCAACTGGATTCAATACTCAATTATCTTTTCCGAAACCCGCAATACCTTAGCGCTGATCAGCAGGTTTTAATAAATGAGCAACTGGTAAAAGAGGTTACATCGCAGCGTTATCCATCCGTAAAACTGAATGCCGGGTACGACTTCTACCACGCTAACAGCAATAATGCTTTACTCATTATGAATCAAAATTATGGCCCTACTGCCGGAGTTTCGCTTCAGGTTCCTATTTTTAACGGTAACATTTACAAAACCCAGTCGGACGTTGCGAAAATACGTGTCAATAATTCGAAACTTGAAAAGGAAAGCCTGCTAAACTCCCTTACTACACAGGCAACAAAACTCTACAGAACTTATTCAATTACATTACAACAAATTGAATCACAGAAAGATAATTTTGAAATGAACAAGAAACTGCTAGAAGTTGTAATGCAGAAATTTAACCTGGGCCAAGCTACCATTCTTGATGTAAAAGCCGCCCAAACCAGTTATGAAAATGCCGCTTACCTGCTTGTAAATTTGTTGTACTCTGCAAAAGTTGCGGAAATAGAGTTGAAGCAATTAACATATAGCCTTCAATACTAAAATTTGATCTGAAGTAGAACTTCAAAATGAGGGTATTTTTTTTATTGTTATTCCTTTACTTGTTTACCCATTGATATAAACATCCGTTTATAATAATATTTACTCCACAGGCATTTTATTTCGCTTAGCGACAACCCATTAACAATTGTATAGTTACGGTATTTAGTATCAATATCATTGCAATTTAACAGATACTCGGTGCCGTTATACAACGGAAATGCCAATCCATGTTCAATGGCAAGGAAATCAGTATATCGTTCGACGTTTCGGACAAAACTTTTCGAAAAAACATATTTCAATGCAAAAGCTATAGTTTCAATGCGATTCAATTGCTGATACTCAATAATATGCGAAAGCTCATGACCCACCCAACCCACTTTGATTGTATACGATAGATTCTCGAAACATAATCCCTTGTGTCTGCCTTTATTATTGTTGACAATAATAGTATAGTGCCATTTGTCTTTTTTTCTGAAAATATTCAAGGGTGATGGCCTCGAATTCATTGTTTGCCTGATAGGTTTATATGAAAATCGAATTTTAACGCGTTCTAATTCAGGAAAATACGTAAGGGCTGAATTAATATCCGAGCAGATTTGAGGAAAGTGATCAAAATATGGGCCGAAAAGCTGTGTACCAATTTTAGTATCCATTTCGGGAAAATCATCTTCTTTCAGCTGACAGAAAAATAGGGTGGAATCAAATTCATATCCGCCATCGCAAGATATTTCCCTGTAAATTTCCGATTGAGCTTCAAGACCGGAAGTAAAAAACCTGATAACCAGGAGTAATAAAAAAGCTATCCTTAACAAAAACATGCCAGTAATAGAACAAGGGCAACAGGTTGGCTATGTCGTAAAGTTCAGTGATAAAGGCAGTCAGAATCCTTTGATTCGTAGTAAAAGATTAAGTATGGTAAAGATCAATGTTAGTAATGTGCGTACTGTGAACAAAATTACGAAGAAAAAATGCAAAATGTTTTAAGCACGCAGATTAAAAATAGAATTAAACTATTGAACTAAAGGATGGCATATAATATAAATATCTCATAAAATAAAGTGTAGCTCTTACAAAAGCCATTGGATTACAAGAAATAAAAAAGCCTTGCATCTCTGCAAGGCTTTTTCAAGAATCCTTTATGTCTGTGTAAATTAAATCACTTTAACATTTACGGCGTTTAATCCTTTTTTGCCTTCTTGAAGATCAAATGACACCTGGTCATTTTCTCTGATCTCATCGATCAAACCTGTAACGTGAACAAAATATTCTTTGTCCGATGCGTCATCTTTAATAAATCCAAATCCTTTTGAATCATTGAAAAATTTTACTGTTCCTTTACTCATGATGTTTTTAATTTTGTATTAATTTTCGCAAAGATACAACTTAATAAACACGCAATGCATTTTATTGCAAAATAATTTTTTTTTAGCCTTTCAAATGTTTAATTTTAAACTAAATTTAATAGTTGGCACTGATATTTAACTCCTCTTTTAAAGAAAACAATGCCTGAGTCTTAAACATTTTTCGATTAATCATTATACTATTATGAATTGTATACCATTCAAAGTCCTTCAGGTTCAATGCACGCGACAGAACATATATCATTGTATTTCAATACAATAAACCAAACTAAAACATTCTGCTTTGCTTTAAGGCAAAACTGAATTTCAATCCGGATTCGTTTTATTCGAAACTGCCTTATCTTTGTAAATAGTTCAGCTTGAATCATTATTACCGATAGTATCTTTTGAATTTGTGAGACTAAAAATCCTATTAATTTTCAGAAATTATGGTATCAGAATGTGATAATAACCGGGCTTACGACCGTAAAAACGGCCTCTTCGAAACTGAAAACCAATTAAATCCTGTAAAAAATCGTCGTGCTTTAGGCATTTGCCTCGGTGCATCCACCGTTTCCTTTGTTAAGCTCAGTCTTGATACTCAAAATAATATTAAGGTTGAAGAAACAAGATCCGTTATATATGAAGGAAACCCCAAATCTGTTTTTCTCCAACACCTCCATGAATTTTCCGAACCGGGAATGCCTGTGGTTGTGACAGGGCGTAAATTCAGAAAGATGGTTCAGCTAACCAGTATCTCCGAACCAGAAGCCACCGAGTATGCTTTAAAAATGTTTATTAACCGTGGAATGGTGTTTTCGGCGGTAGCCAGCCTGGGCGCAGAAACCTTTGTAGTGTATGCACTCGATGAAAACGGTAGGATACGAAAATTAATATCAAAAAATCAGTGTGCTTCGGGCACCGGGGATTTTTTCCTTCAACAGATTGGCCGGATGAACTTAACGGTTAACGAAGCTGTCGATCTTTCTCTTCATTCAGCGCCATTCAGGGTGTCGGGCCGGTGTTCGGTTTTTTGCAAATCCGATTGTACCCATGCGCTCAATAAAGGAATACCCAAAGAGCAGGTTGCCTCGGGACTCGCATTGATGATTGCAGAAAAAGCGGAGGAATTGCTAAAAAAAGTACCTGAGGGAAGATGTCTGATCGCTGGAGGTGTCGCTCTTAACAAAGCTGTGATCTCCTTCCTGAAGCAGAAACATCCTGATATTTTTTTACCTGACGAAGCACCGTATTTTGAAGCGCTGGGCGCAGCTCTTTATGGCATTTATAATGAAGTGCCGGGTTTCGATCCATCGGATGAAATTATCGCTGAATCTGAAAGCTTTTTTACTTTTCACAAACCACTTTCGGAATTCAGGCATAGGGTCCAATTCCGCGAACAGTTGCCCAATGCCGGGCATTCAGGCAGCGATTGCATACTTGGTATTGATGTTGGCTCTACCACTACAAAAGCTGTTATCATCCGTATTCCGGATTGCAGAATTATTGCCAGTGAGTATATTTACACCCACGGAAATCCGATAAATGCATCTAAACAGGTTTATGAGTCACTGCGAAAGCAAGTTGAAAATGACATCAGAATTATTGGTCTTGGAGTAACTGGATCAGGACGTCATCTTACAGCTTTGCATGCCGGATCTCAAGGTATTATAAACGAAATATCAGCGCATGCGCGCGCTGCAGTATATTTCGATCCGGAAGTAGATACTATTTTCGAAATTGGTGGTCAGGATGCAAAATACACCTATATCACCAACAAAGTACCTTCCGATTATGCAATGAACGAGGCTTGCTCGGCAGGAACCGGTTCCTTTATAGAAGAGGCTGCTTACGAATCGCTTAAAATAAAACTCTCCGAAATTGAAGCCGGTGCCATGCAATCATCTCATCCGCTAAATTTCAGGGATCAATGTGCTGCCCTCATCGGTTCGGATATAAAATCGGCTTTGCAGGAAAATTATTCGAGAGAAGATATCCTGGCCGGACTTGTATATTCGATTTGCATGAATTATATAAACCGCGTAAAAGGCAAACGTCCTGTTGGAAATAAAATATTTATGCAAGGCGGCGTATGTTACAATAAGGCAATCCCTGTTGCTATGGCTGCCATAACAGGAAAGGAAATAATTGTTCCGCCTTATCCCGGCCTGATGGGTGCCTTCGGAACGGCACTGAAAATAAAGGAAGAGATTGAAAACGGTGCAATGGAAAAAACTCATTTCGACCTCCAGGAACTCATAAGCCGCGAATTTAGCTCAGGGAATCCATTTACCTGCCGCGACAAGAAAAACGGCTGCGACCGCAAATGCGAAATCAACACATTTTCAATTGATGGGAAGAAATTTTCGTTTGGGGGAGCTTGTAATAAATACTACGATAAAGTATCTGTGACCGAACCAAACTGGCAAAAAAATGATTTTGTAAGCCGGAGAATGAACCGGATATTTTCAACAGATGAAATAACAATATTGCCGGAAGATGCAAAAACAGTCGGGTTGAACCTGACCTTCACACTAAACCGATTGTTCCCTTTGTACCAGGCTTTCTTTACGTCGCTTGGATTCAGAATTATATTGCCCAACGAAGTTGATATTAACGGTTTGGAAAATCAGCATTCTTCCTTCTGTTACCCGGTTGAAATTGCTCATGGATTGTTTTACAATCTCCTTCAAAAAAATACTGACTATATTTTTATTCCCGAACTTTATGAAATGCATGTTGCCGGATGCGAACATCACCCCAAAGACTCTAATGCCACCTGCGTGTTTATAAGCAAGGAAGCCAATTACTTAAGCCAGGCTTTTAAAAACCATGACCTTGAAAATAAATTACTCCACCCCTACCTGAACTTTGCAAAAGGATATCGATCAGCAAAAAAGACATTTATTGATATTGGCAAACAACTTGGAGTAAAAGATAAAAAGAAAATTGAGTCTGCGTTTGAATTTGCTGTAAGTACACAGGAAAAAACCGACCACGATTTATTGAAAATGGGTGATGATTTCCTGGCCGCACTTGAAGCAAATCCTGATCAATCAGCCATTGTAATTGTAGGCCGCGATTACAATGCGTTTTCCGAAATCGCTAATAAGGGAATCCCGCAAAAGTTCGCGTCGCTTGGTTTTAAGGTAATTCCTTTCGACATACTGAATTGCATTAACGAAGATATCAGTAGTTACCAATCGTGGGAAGCAGGCAAGAAAATCCTAAGGGTAGCCCATGCCATCAGAAAGCATCCTCAGATGTTTGCC
This sequence comes from uncultured Lentimicrobiaceae bacterium, assembly GCA_964583325.1. GTDB lineage: Bacteria > Bacteroidota > Bacteroidia > Bacteroidales > UBA4417 > UBA4417. Next base: position 19,324 of record CAZOXJ010000037.1, on the reverse strand, counting down.
GCCTATATTACCAATTATTCCTGCGGACCCGATTCAATCCTTGTACCGCTGTTCAGAGAAATTATGAACAGCAAGCCTTCGCTCACCCTCGAACTCGACCAGCATACCGCTGATGCCGGCGTAAATACACGCATAGATGCATTTCTGGATGTGATTAAAAATTTCAGAAAAAATAACCATGATGCTGATTCTTCGACCAAAGGAATTTTCAAACCATCAAAAATTGTTACTGAAGGCCGCCAATCATTCTTTATTGATTCAGAAGGCCGAAAATATGACCTTAAACATCCTGATGTTCAGGTTGTTGTTCCTTGTATCGGTGATATGGCGGCAGCCTTATTCGCCGCCAGTTTACGCAGCCTGGGCTACAATGCCATTGCCATGCCCGAAATGGATCACGAAGTTGTTGAAACCGGTTTAAAATATACTTCCGGCAAGGAATGCCTGCCTTTAATTCTGCTCGCAGGAACGCTGATGAATTACGTTATTAAAAACGGGCATGAAGGGAAAAAATCTGCATTTTTCAATATTGGCGGAACAAGTGCCTGCCGCGTTGCTCAATACCCTGTTTTCCTTACCAATCTTATTAAGAACCAAGAGATTGCAGATGTAGCTATGTTCACTCTTGTCAGCCAGGAAGGTTATCTGGGACTTTCGGCGGGATTCCTTAAAAGATCGATGGAAGCTATAATTCTAAACGATGTGCTAGAGGATGTTCGATCAGGCATATTAGCTAATGCAAAAAATCCTGATGAAGGATTGACTATTTTTTACAATCAATTCCAAAAGCTTATTTCAGTTTTCAGTACCGATTACAAAAACCTGTTTAACGAACTGAAGCGTTTCAGTAAATATATCTCTGAGCACGTTCCTTGCCGCATTCCGGCTTCTGAATCGCGTTATATTGCGCTAACCGGCGAAATATTTGTAAGACACAACCAGTTTGCCCATAAATGGCTGAACCACTATTTTGGCAAACATGGGTTTGTTCTGAAAGACGCTTATATTTCGGAATGGGTTAAATATCTTGACTACGCCTGGCGCAAAGGCGTTGACCGTCCTGATTTTTCGCCCCGCGACAGCATTAACAGGCTTATCAGGGAGCAATATATAACTATGGTCGAAGCCCGTGTACAGAAAATTCTTTCGGAGACAGGCTATTGCGAACCTCATAAAACCAGTATTGTAAAACTGATAAAACACAGCCTGCACGTTTTACCACTCGAATCGACCGGAGAGCCTGCGCTCACTCTTGGTACAACACTTGCTCTCGGTTACGAAAAATATTGCGGAGTTATAAACATAGGCCCATTTGGATGCCTGCAAACCCGGATTGGTGAAGCTGTTACCAATCCTGATACTAACCTGGGAAGTAAAAAAGAAGTTAAAGATAAACTGAACCTGAATTACGAAATCCCTTCGCATCTGAATAAAAACACGGACATCCCTTTCTTAACTATTGAATGCGATGGAATGGGATATCCCCAGATTATTGAATCGCGCCTCGAAGCATTTCTTTTACAGGTAGAGCGAGCAGCAGAAAACATGAAAAGCAAATCAGGTATTACTTGATTTTTGTTTTATCCTATTTTTACCGATGTCATTGATATCGATCCCATTACAGATTTATCGTTAAAAAAGGAGACTTCTTCTTTTTCCGTTTTCAAAGCCAAAGTATAGAGCAATGGCAGGTAATGTTCAGGCGATGGGACGGATAATTCTATTTCGCGTCCCAGGTTCTTATAATTAATCAATCGCTTGTGATCATTTGAGAGTATCAGTTTTTTGAACTTCGAATTTGCTTCCTGTGCCCAGTCGAAGCCGGTGTCGGGTTTATGCCAGTCGATAATTCGAAGGTTATGAACCATGTTACCGCTTCCAACTATTAATATCCCTTTATTTCGCAGTGCAGCCAGTTGTTTCGCCAGGTCATAATGATATTGCGCATCCTGGCGATAATCGAGACTCAGCTGAATAACAGGAACATCGGCTTCAGGGAAAAAATGTTTTATAACGCTCCATGCCCCGTGATCAAGACCCCAGGAATTATCGAGCCCGATAGCGGTTTTTTCGACAAGGTTTTGTGTTTCGGCTGCCAGTTCAGGACTTCCGGGTGCCGGATATTGAACATCAAATAGTTGCTGAGGAAAACCTCCAAAATCGTGAATTGTGTTTGGCTTTTCCATTGCTGTTACAAAAGTCCCTTTTGTTTCCCAATGAGCTGATATACAAAGAATAGCAGCTGGTTTCGGTAAATTCCGGCTAATATTTTGCCAACCATTGGTAAATTCATTTTGCTCAATGGCATTCATGGGACTTCCATGGCCTACAAAAAGCACGGGAAAAGCTTCAGTATTTCCGAAAGGATCAGTAAGAAATTTGAATTTATTCAGGTTCATAGTAAAACCGGCTAGAGGTAAAACAGATAGTAATTGTAAAAAATCTTTTCTTTGCATCGTGAAACTGATTTCATTGATGAATTAACATCCATCTTAATCCTTTTGTTCCAAAATAAATAAATGAGCTGAGAAGTAGCTTTAACCAAAAGGCTTATCCATTTCAAAATCAGGAAGGTAAAAATCACTGCTTTCCAGTTCCTGGACCCAGCCTTTGTAGAAGCCCAAACTTTCGAGTTCTGATTTAACCCGTTCATATTCTTCATGTGATAATGTATGTCCTAATTCGGGGTGATTTTTCACTGCCGGTGTCGGAAAATATTGTGCCATCAGTGAAATAGCTATAGAAGTCGAAATATCAGCAATATCATTCAGGGCTTTCACACTGTTTTCGATAAATCCGGGAAGCACCAGGTGACGGATAATCAATCCTTTTTCGATATAGCCGTTTTCGTGCATCAGCAGTGTGGAGCCTTTCTGACGGTACATTTCCTTTATGGCTGCAAATGCAGTTTGCTGATAATCATTTACTTTCGAGAATTTTTGTGCCAGGATATTATCCGCATATTTATAATCGGGAAGGTATACATCAATATATGGCTCCAGTTCACAAATCTCTTCAACGTTGTCATAACCATTTGTATTATATACAAATACAGGATTCCGGTTTTGCAGGCGCAACGCTTCTATAATCGCTTTTACATGCGGGATAAAATGCGATGGCGAAACAAATCCCACTGCATGACACCCCTGATCAAGATTATTAATTATGGATTCAACAACATCTTCCAATTGCATTTGAAATTGGCTCTGTGCCTTACGGTTACAGCTGATCTGGTAATTCTGGCAATACAAACAGGAAAGGTTGCATCCGCTGAAAAACACATTACAGATGCCATTTTCCCCGCTTATGACGGGCTCTTCACCATTATGTACGCAGATTGAACTAATACTGAATGCCGAACTGCTCCCGCACACGCCCACTTCGCCATGCAAACGGTCGGCTTTGCAATTGCGCGGGCAAATGGTACACGAAACCAACGGTTTGAAAAGGGTTTCCAGACGATGTAATGGCAATACAGTTTTCACTTTGCAGGAATAATCCGGCAAAGGTAATTGAATTAATAAACGACTGATTTATTCGTCGAGCGTGTTATAATATGAAACAAGTTTTTTAAGATCGTCAGGGGTTTTAACCTTGTTCCCGGTTATCCGCAGGTATTCATCAATCTCATCCTGATGTTCAGTTAAAACCGAAAGCGCGCTCTTACGGTTGCACATTATTTTATAAGAAGCTTTGCCAGGTTTGCTGATAAAATAACATTCGTCGATAAAATATTTGGTATCGTCCTGATCATCCGGATCTTTTGCATCAGGCATTTCGAAAGTTACAAGCCTTTTCAGTAATAACCTGTTTTTACCGGGTTCAATTAGTTCAAAATACCCATACCTGATTGTATTATCGCATTGATAAGCCTCGTAAATAAATGTACGATTATCAAAAGTGAGGGTGCTCAGCTCCTGCGGCGAGGCAAAAGCCAGTGTATCTTTATCAGCAATAAA
>CAZOXJ010000037.1:6673-15265 GCA_964583325.1 uncultured Lentimicrobiaceae bacterium | reverse complement strand
GGGTGCTCAGCTCCTGCGGCGAGGCAAAAGCCAGTGTATCTTTATCAGCAATAAATTGCATTTGGTCAACAAGTATGTTGTATCTCAGTCGATAACTGTCAATTTTTCGTCCATCACGAAGAACTATTTTACCTGATGGCCATTTTTCGCCTATATAAATTTCACCTTCCACCCCCTTAAGGTCAAGTCTGGTTCCAGGCATGCCACCTCCTGATGGAGGCGCCTGCTCCGACCTGTTAGTTGCTATCTCCTTGCTTTGTAAAGTAGTCCTGGGATCAGCTTTAACACCTGTGCCCTGGGCAAATGTTTTTACGGATAGTGCGAACATAAAAACAAAAAGCATAAAAAGTTTTGTAGTTTTCATCTGGTTAGTTTTTAATTTTTACGGGTCAGATGGAATACGCCATGAAAATAATCAATTCGGTTGGCAAGGAATTTTCTTTTCATGGCTATTTCATGGCTATTGGTTTTTGGGCTGCTTAAATATACGAAATTTTTCGATGTGTTTTGTATTTTAAGGCGAAAATCTTTCTGTAAGAAATGTATTCTGCTGACTTTCTTCACCTTACAATTTTATATAAAAATTGGATAAAAAACCGGAATAATACCATCGAAACTGAATTTTCCTGCTTTTTATTCCCCATACGACAAAATCAAAAGAATCAGATAGTATAATTTACTGAATCAGCAAAAGAATTTTACTTTTGCCATAAGCTGAATCAGTAATTACTTTCCGATTTTAAACTGATTGGATTGAAGGAAATTTAAAAAACATTACAGTTCAAATAAAATACACTGATGAAACACTTTGCTACACTGTTGCTTATTACGGCTTTTTATTTCGAATCATTGGCAACTTCGGTTATAGTAACCGGTGATGTAAACGGTTCGTGGACTGCCGATACCGTTTTAGTAGAAGGAAACCTGGTTATTCCACAAGGCGAGACACTGGTTATTTCGCCTGGAACATTTATTCAGTTTCAATCTTATTATCGCATTGATGTTATGGGAAGTATAAAAGCAATAGGCTTACCAGGCGATACAATACTATTTACAATCCGCGATACTTCCAATTTTATGGCTCAAACTCAGGGGCGTGGTGGCTGGTCGGGGATCCGCTTCAGGCAGGTAGCAAGCACTGAAGATTCGTCGGTGTTTTCCTATTGCCGCTTCGAATTCAGCAAAGCAACTGAAGATTCAGCCAATAGTTATGGCGGAGCTATATTCGCCCACGATTTTGATAGACTGAGGATAGTTAATTGCCTGTTTTACAATAACTATTCCTATTACAGTGGCGGCGCAGTATACCTCAGAGGCTCTGACGCAATGATTGAAAAATGCATTTTCAAAGCAAATTATTCGGGCAATACCGGAACAGTTTATGGCTATGGAGGAGGAATATGCAGCATGAACAGTTCACCGGTAATTGTAAACAACCAATTTTACGAAAACGCGTCAACCGGTGTTGGAGGTGCAGTATCCTTTGATAACAGCGATCCGACATTTGATAATAACACCATGCAATATAATTTCAGTGGGCTGGGCGGCGCTATGGGTGTGCTCCGCTCCTCCCCTTCCCGCACAATGAGTAACAACCTGGTGACAAACAACAGTGCCCTGTTTTTTGGCGGTGGTATTTGTTGCATACGGTCGTTCCCGGTTTTTTCGAACTTTACTGTTTCAGGCAATCAAGCCGCCTATGCAGGTGGATTTTATTGCAACGATTCGGCATCGCCTTCCATGTACAATTCAATAATATGGGGCAATTTCGGATTGGGCGTAAGTGTCTACATCTGGGATGTGAATTCGGCGCCAAATTTCTATTACTGCAATATCGAAGGCGATACGGCTGGTTTCGAAGGAAGCGGCGGGCAGCAGGGTTACCATGGGCAGTACCTCAACAACCTGAATGAAAACCCCGACTTTATTGCAAGTGGAATGTTCCCGTTTCAACTCATGGCAACTTCACCCTGTATTGATGCAGGAACTCCTGATGCCGGATTCCTGAATTTGCCGGATACAGACCTTGCCGGAGCCTTGCGTATCGAAAACAACAGAATTGATATGGGAGTGTATGAATTTAACGGAACTACAACAGTTCGTGATAAGTTTACCTGCACTGAAAAATTAAATACCTATCCGAATCCGTTTGTTCAAACTCTTTCCATTTCAGCCCCCGGAGCTGATGCACATGATAATGAACTTATTATTACCGATATGCAAGGCAGGGTGGTTTTTCAACAAAAGATGATGCCCGAAAATTCGTTGATACTCTGGAACGGATGCGACAACAATGGAAACCCAGTACCAAACGGCATATACCTTGTCAGGTTAAAAACAGCAGGTAAAACATATGCCGGCAAGGCTATAAAATAATATAGCCGGAAAAAATTCCCGGCTATACATACTTTTTAATCTTCAGATTTTTAGTCCATTTACATCTATTCAACAACCAGTGTCTGGATGGAATGCGGCAAACTGGTAACTTCCGCAGCCTGTCCGGCAATCCACAGGCGATAAGGAATTTTATCGTTACTCTGGTTCATAACCACTACGGCAATTTTACCATCGGTATTGATGAAAGCAGTTGTCAAAAACTGACCACGGCTTGCTGAACTTATTATTCGTTTTGCACCGGGACGAATAAATTTCGAGAAATGTCCGATGTAATAGAACGAGTTCATATAATAAATCTGGCCGGTTTTAGTATCGGCATGCACAGGAGCAAAACAGAAATTTCCTACATGGTTAGGTCCGCCAATTTCATCGAGCAGAATATTCCAATCGGTCCAGGCAACGGTACCGTTATTAAAATCGTTGATCATCGATCGACCGTACATTTCGCCCCAATTCCAGTCATTAATTTTATCCATTTTAAAACTTTCGGCACAACCTTCAGTAAAAATGAGATTTTTATCCGGATAAGTTTCGGCAACACGTTTCACATTATCATAAATATTGCCACCGCCTGTCCAGCTTTCATACCAGTGAAACCCTATTCCCCAAACGTATTTTGCAGCTTCCGGATCGTCGAGTACAGTGCTTGCACGCTGATACATCAGGTCGCGGTTGTGATCCCAGGCAATTAACTTTTTATCAGCCATTCCAGCCTTATGCAAAGTTGGTCCGAGGTGATTTTTTATAAAATCGCGCTCTTCTTCTCCGGTATAAATACATGATTCCCATGTTTGTGTAGCCATTGGCTCATTCTGAACACTCAATCCCCACATTGGAATTCCCTCGGCTTCGTATGCTTTGATAAATTTTACATAATATTCGGCCCATGGCTGGTAGAATTCGGGAAGCAGCTTTCCACCTTTAAGCATATTTTTCGAATCTTTCATCCACGCCGGTGGGCTCCAGGGACTTGCATATGTAGTAAGTTTCCCGCCTGCTGCTGCAATAGCCTGTTTTATCATCGGAATACGGAATTCCTTATCATGTGCCACGCTGAACGATTTTAAAGCAACATCCTTATCCTCAACATAGGTATAGCTTCCGCTGGAGAAATCACAACTGTGAATATTGGTGCGGGCGAGCGAATAGCCTATTCCTTTGTTTACATCATAATAGTTTTGTATGATTTCATCCTGCTGTTTCTTCGGAAGTTTAGCCAATGTTTCGGCAGATGCATCGGTAATGGCTCCACCAATGCCAACGAAAGTCTGAAATGTTTTAGTTGGATCAACAAAAATGCAGGGCTGAGTTTCAAGCGGTTGCCCGAAATCAACAAACGTAACAGTTTCGGTTGCTGTTAACCTGAGATCAGTACCTTGTGCTGAGGTATAAACTACAACCTTTTTAGTTGCCGGGATTTTGGGTTCCGATGGATCTTTTGCCGCTGTTGAAACAAGTGATGCAATTAAGGTAAAAACCCCGGATAGGAGAATTATTCTTTTCATAATAAGCACTTTGTGTTAAGTGATTGGATAAAATATTGATGATTGCGGACTGCTTACTGGGGTTGAAATACCCTGACATAATCGACCGTCATGGTTTGCGGGAAAACAGTTGTAGCATCAGGCGGGCCAGGCCAGTTGCCGCCAACAGCTACGTTAAAGATAAAAAACTGCGGCAGATCGAAAGCCTCAAATTTAATGGTTGAGGAAGTTGCCTCATAATATTGTTGGTAATCAACATACCAGGTAATTGAATTTTCCTGCCAGATTATTGTAAACACATGAAACTGGTCGTCGAACCCCTGGTTGGCAGAAAGTGTATAAGAACCGCCTTTATAAATATGACCTGCGTTATCGTAATGAACTGTACCATAGGTTTTTGACACTTCATGACCAAGGTATTCCATTATATCAATTTCGCCGCATTTTGGCCAGCTTACCTGGCTGATATTGCCTCCGAGCATCCAAAGTGCAGGCCATATTCCCTGGCCGTAAGGCATTTTTGCCCTGATGTCGATACGGCCATAGGTAAACTCCTTTTTGCCTTTGGTTACAAGGCGGGCTGAAGTGTAGTTATTGTAATTATTTAAGGCAGTAATTCTTAATTTCCCATCATAAACGGATGAATTAGCCGGCAAATTGGTATACGTCTGCAATTCGTTATTGCCCCAACCACCTGCTCCAAGTTCGTGTGTCCACCAGTCGAGGTTCAAAGCGTTTCCATCAAATTCATCAGCCCATATCAGATCCATTCCTTCGTAGGAATCAGGAGTTATGTAACCGTCAGATGCAAGTTCAGGCGTAAATGAATCGTCATTGTTTATTACAACTTCAGTTTCTTTGGCTGTAAACGATGCATTGATAACTTCATCAATAACTATAAAAAATGAGTCGTTAAATTCAAGAACTGCATCATTAACAATCTGGACTTCAATATTCTTTTGTGCTTCGCCTGGAGCAAAAACCAGTGTAGCACCTGATACAGCAATAAAATCATTGCCGTTTTTAGCACTTCCTTCCAGTGTTGACCATTTAACAGTCACCTGTTTATCCGATGCAGGTGTGAGCGATACACTCACTTTCGCGTTTACAGGTGTAGCTGTACCTTCGGCAACTTTAGTAAGGGCAACCAGCCGGAGCAACGGATTAAAAGCATCGTCATTCGCAATGGTAACAGCAGTTCTGTATCCATCCAGATTCGCATTTTTAATGTTACTGATAGTTACAAAAAAGGTTTCATCCGACTCAAAGGTTGAATCGTTCGAAAGCAGTACTTCAATATTTTTAGTTATCTCACCCGGAGCAAAAACCAGCACCGAATTGGAAACATCGGTATAATCTTCGCCGGCTATTGCAGTACCATCCAGAGTGGACCAGGTGCAACTTACCTGCTGATCGGTTGCTTCACTCAAGGTAACCGGAATTATTGCTTTTACCTGAACAGCACTACCTTCAGGAACACTTAAAATTTCGGGAATACCAATATCGGGAATAACAGTTTCTTCCTCTTTGCATGCACTAAAGGTTAGTATGCTAAAGGAAAGTATCGTCAAAAAAAGAAGTCTTTTATTCATGGTTTTAAAGTTTTGCAATTGATTATTAAGAAAAGATTACCAAACATAGGTTGCAACTGCACCGTTTACCAATGATGTAGCAGCTTTCAGTCCTTTATAGCTTATGTTGAATGACTGAATTGAATTGCTGTTGTTCAGTACTATAAGTACTTTGCGGCCATCGGGAGTTTTGAAAGCCACATTGGGTAGATTTGAAATCATTGCCGATGAAATCCTTACCGATCCGGCAGGAACAAATTTTGACGCATGAGCGACAATATAATAGGATACATTTCTTGTTACTGACGAACCAATCGTAAGTGCGCCTTCACATTGCGTGCATCCGCCATTGGTATGCGGCTTGTAGGATGGGTCGGAAGCCAGGTTCCATTCCAGTACATTTTTGCTCCAGTTGCGCGAAGCACCTATAATAAGATTCTGAATATGCCACTGCATATCACCCGCAAAATTGCTTGGTCCTCCAACCCATTGCTCCGTAAAATAAATATTTTTATCGGGGTATGCATTCCTCACCTGCGATAAGGCTGAAATATCGCCTGCATACAAGTGAAAAGCTGAGCCATCAATAAATTGGGCTGCATCAGGATCACTGAGAATATTGGTTGCATATTCCGGGTGGTCGCAGTTATGGTCGTAAAGGATAATTTTGGTTTTTATGCCTGCGTCCCTGAAAGCGGGACCGAGGTTGTTTTTTATAAAATCCCGCTGTTCGTCCGAAAACATTTCCATGCTGGGATTATTATTCGGATTTAACGGTTCGTTTTGTATGGTGATGGCATCAATGGGAATTCCCTCAGATTTCATTTCGTTGATATACCGCACAAAATACCGGGCATAAACATCGTAATATTCAGGCAGAAGCTTCCCTCCTACTGAGTTCTTATTCGATTTCATCCAAACAGGCGCCGACCAGGGCGAACCCAGAATTTTTATTTTCGGATTTATGGCGAGTATCGCTTTTAAAACAGGAATTAGATCTGTTTTTTCCGGCTCAAGGCTGAAATGATCGAGATTAAGATCCGTTTCACCGGCAGGTAAATCATTATATGAAAACACTGTAGCACTCAGATCGGAAGCGCCAATACTGATCCGTAAATAACTGATGCCAATAGAATTATCATCAGCAGAGAACAACTCTTTCAATAATTCGTTGCGAACCGGTGCACTCAATCCATTGATAAGGGTTGCACTTCCGCCGGTGAGTGTAAAGCCAAATCCATCCATAACCTGATAGGTTACTGAAGTATCAATATCAATAGTAGGGAACGAATTAACTTTTGAATTGAAAAGCAGGCTGACATCCTGTTTCTGCAGCAAAGCAGATTTATCGGGTTTTGTCAGCCAGAAAGATATATCTGTTTTCACCGGGGTTGTATCGGCAGGTATTATCGGCTCGTTTCCCTCATCACTTTTACAACTGTACGACGACAGAAATCCCATGCAGAGCAAAAGCAGGATGAACGATATTTTTTGATAGATACTTTTCATTTTCTGATTCATAAGTTGGTTCATTCAATTTAGGGAAATAATGGTAAAATTACTTCTTGCAGCGGCTTATTCCTATTGAATGATAAGTTTGTTGCGAATAATTCTTCCGGCCATTTCCAGTTCAACTATATAAAACCCTTTTGTAAGATCACCGACAAATAGATTTTTTTCTCTTGAATCGCCGGGCATTTCATCCGATTTCACCACCTTGCCATTTGCGGAGAGAATACGGATTGGCTTTTTTACATCCGCTGATTCAGGGATAATGATAGTTACATTTTCGTTGGCCGGATTCGGGTATAACCCGAAAACATTACTTTCTTCATCCCTAACACCCTGGCTTGTTTCCGAAAAACGGTACCAGTTCATGTTAAATTCAGGTTGAAGTATTTTTACACGCAAAGTACCAACGCCTTCAACCAAATCAATAGCTGTACCAATAGTCTTCCAGGTCTGCCAGCCTCCGGTTACCGGGATAGTAAGGAAAACAGAGTTTAAAACAACTCCATTGGAGTTTAGTTGCTGAACTTCAATTCGTCCGGCAGTTCCTCCTGAAGCCACTCTAACTTCCATAAAATATTTTGATGCTTTCAGAACTCTCACCCTATAATCAAGGTAATCGCCTGTGTTAGTGAATCCTACATTTTGTCCGCCACCTGCATCGGTAGTATTTTCGAGTTGCAGACCGTTGTTAACACTAAAAGCTTCGGCCTCAATTTTACCTGGAATTAACAGATAAATTGGCAGGTTGTTTTTGACAATGAAATTTGAAAAATTTTGAAGTGCAGATCCATCCGTTCCTTTAACCAATCCATCCGTATAGTTCAACCTGATAACATCAATATCAAATATGGGTTGCTCAAGTGTGAAAATGACCTGGGTTTGATTATCCGGATTCGGCAACACACTGCCAATAGCAACCACACTGCCATTAACCGTACAACTGAAACCATCAGCAGTAACAGTTGAATCTGTAAGCATTTTATTAAGGGTGAGATAAATCTTTTCAGTCTGTTTGTATGTTTCGGCCGAAACGGGGTTCAAAAAAATGTCTTCAATCTTTTTATTTAAAAAAAAACCGATAGAACTGAAATTAGCGCCTCCCTTATCAAAAATTACTTTAATCCTATGCCTGCCTTTATAAAGCACAACATCATTGATTGTAAAAGTATTCCAGGTCTGATAACCACCGGTTGTAGGCAACGAAATAGCACCTGTAACATCGGCATCATCAACCTGAAGCCTTATTTTTGATGTCGCACCCAGAACTGCGTACCTGAATTTTGCTGAATAAACTGCACTTGAATCGATATCAACAGTATATTGAAGCCACTCATTATCTGATGTCCAGCCTACATTAAAGCCATTTGATCCCGGATCGCTATCATTCGACGATTCAATATCAACCCCGTCGTTACGGAAACTCCAGCCGTTATTCCAGGCTGTATAAGTTCCGGTAGATACGTGGTAATTTGCTACTTCGGCATCGCTGTATGCCTTGCCATAGCGCCCCAGATCGAACTCAGGAGCAGCAATTGTACCGGGAATAACATGGTTTGCAAATGGAATTGTAGTCGAATCGTTAACCTGACGGAACATAGCATCGGTAACATCTTTGCGGTAAATGCAAT
>CAZOXJ010000037.1:0-6573 GCA_964583325.1 uncultured Lentimicrobiaceae bacterium | reverse complement strand
CGGAACATAGCATCGGTAACATCTTTGCGGTAAATGCAATTACTAATTTTCGCATTTTCAGCCATTTGCATCAGAGTAAAGTAAGCAAAGCCTGACGAAGGAGCTGTACCTCCGTTATTCCAGTAATCGAGTAAAGTCTGATAATTCGCGGTTTTCACTATCGTCAAGGGATTTACAACTGATCCGATTTTTTTTAGCGGCCACCATGCCCATCCTATTCCATTATCTTCGGCCAGGGTGATCGCATCTGTAAACCAGACATTCGAATTTTCACCGGATTCACCAAGCCAGATAGGAACGTTATATTGATTCCTGAAATTAATCATCCACGAAATGGAATTCTGATCATTAACCGACCAGTATTTGTGAAAGCTCAATACTGTATTATTATCCCATAATGGGAAAAGACCGTTGTAATTATTACCCCAGCAATTGCCTTCAATTATTATAAGATGCTCAGTGTCAACCTGCCGGATAGCTGTTGTAATATCTTTATAGAGTTGTTTTAGAGGCGCATTCGAATTTTCGGAACATCCGTTCTGATTTCCTCCGGCTGTAAAACTCCAGTTTGGTTCGTTAATAAGATCGTACCCTCCTACCCAGGGCTCATTGGCATAGCGCTCGGCCAGTTTTCGCCATAAGGCAATGGTTTTCTGCTTGTTGGCATTGCTTTCCCACAGCGAAGGTTTTGAAGGATTGTAATCGCTGATAGCCTGATCTTTTCCCTGTCCGCCCGGAGCGGCATGTAAATCAAGAATAACATACATCTGGTTGGCCTTGCACCAGCTTATCAGGCTGTCGGTCATAACAAATCCTTTTTCGAGCCAGGTATTTTCGCCGGCAACAGGCTCATCTTCAATAGGAAGCGTATAAAGATTATAATGCATCGGCAATCTGATGGAGTTAAAACCCCAGGCAGCCATGGAATCGATATCCGTTTTAGTACAATGATTGGCATGCCAGGCATTGTAAAATGATTCAGTGTTAGCTTCCCCGATAAGTGCCTTGATTTTTGCCTTCATATCCCATTGAGCAGCAGCAAAACCACTCATTTCCATCATGTAAGGTTCCTGCAGCATCCAGCCGCCAAGGCCCATGCCTCTTAGTATTACCTCGTTGCCGTTACTGTCAACGATTTTTTTACCACTGGCTTTCAAACCCTGAGCTGATGCATTCAGATTCAGTACCACGGTTAAAATGAAAAGAAGGAAATGTATGTTTAGTTTACGCATCAATGTTTTTTTTGTCTTTGTTTATCTTATCATTCTGAATGGTGAAGCTGATTTCCATCAGCAGTGCAGATCAGAAAATTGATTTTTTTTGTATTGGCCGTTTACTATATTAAACGGTTTATTAAGGAAATTATTTCTCAATCATTTTGTAAAACCGTACATAATCGACCAGCATCGAAGCAGGGAAAACGTTTTCATCAATTCCCTTTGCGCCACCCCAATCACCTCCTACAGCAATATTCAGCAAAAGGTGAAAACGCTGATCGAATGGCCATGCTTTATAATCAGTTCCCTCATTAACATTTGTGAAGATCAGCTCATTATCGATATAACCAGTAATTTTTTCCGGGGTCCAGTCCAAACGGTACACATGATATTGAGTGCTTGCATTTTCAATTTTCTTTGTGGCAGATTTTTGGGTATTTATCTTAAAGTAGTATTTTTCGCTATGTGTGGTAATATGGATCACATCCTGGTCGTAACCAACATGCTCCATAATATCAATTTCGCCTGAGCTGGGCCAACCGCCATACACCCAATCCGTTGGCAGCATCCAAATTGCCGGCCAGGTGCCTAAACCTGCTGGCAACTGCGCACGTACTTCAATACGGCCATATTTAATATCACCTTTATTTTTTGTTATCAGCCGGGCCGAAGTATAATTACGTCCTTCCATTTCTTCCTTGTAAGCCGTAATTGTTAATTTACCGTTTGCCACGAAAGCGTTTTTCAATTGGTTGGTATAATATTGCAACTCATTATTCCCCCATCCGCTGCCACCGATATCGTATCCCCATTTGTTAGGATCAGGAAGGCCTGTGTAATTAAACTCATCCGCAAAAACCGGGACAGAGTCAAAAACCTGGTTTTGATCAGAATTATCACTCGCTGCTTTGGTTGCAGCCTGGGTTTTATCACTTTGTGCTGCTGCCGCCCCGGCAAAAAGCACAGCTATGAGCAGAATTAAACCAATTCGTATTTTCATTTTTTTTCGGATTTAAATAAAGCCGGCCGTTTACAAACGAAACGGCCAGCTATCATCAACAAACCAATTTTTATCAACTCTCAAATCAATCATAAAGTGGATTCTGAACCAGCTTGGTATTGGCAAGTTCAGCAAGAGGAATAGGCAATATTTCATTTTTGCCGACAGTAAATCCTTTCGATGCCAAAGCAGTTCCTGCCTGACCAGTGCGAACCAAATCGAACCAACGATGTCCTTCGGTAGCAAGTTCCAGACGACGCTCTTTATAAATATTATCGAGAGTAGCTGGTATGGAAGGAAGCCCAATGCGGGCACGAACTTTATCCAGGTAGAATTGAGCTTTTGCAGCGTTTCCTCCACCCCTGACAAGTGCTTCAGCTTCCATCAGGTAAGTATCAGCCAAACGCATCTCAATCACATTGTTAGGATAATTTAATACAGGATCGCCACCGATTGTTGAATAGAATTCCTGTAGCGGAGCAAATTTCTGAACAAAGTAACCTGTATTCTGATAGCCTTTTTCGTAAGTGGCAACACCGGCAACTTTCAAACTATCGATGTTCGAAACGGTATAAGGATACCTTGGATCATTTTTCAGCAAAGCAACCAGTTCGGGAGTAATCGGGTTAAATCCCCAGCCAGCAACGTAGGTTGGACCCACATAAGCACGAGGACCACACATCTGGGTGTAAACATTTCCTTCAAAATTTGGCCATGCACCCCATCCGTGAAGTGCCTGTGAGGTGTGTACGATTTCGAAAATCGATTCTTTATTGAACTCATTATCGGCACGGAAAATTTCTCCGAAATTTGGTAATAATTCATAATTAGGGGAAGTATTTACCTGTTCGAACAGATCAGCAGCTTCAAGCATGCGGCTTTCGTTATTCTGGTAAAGAATGACTTTACCTAAAAATGCGGTTGCTGCAAGTTTGGTAACGCGTCCGTTTTCTTCAACAGGAACTGAAATTGGTAAATCTGGAATTGCTTCATTCAAATCCTTTTCAATTTGTGCCCAAACATCTTCAGGTTTAGACTGTGTAACATTAAATATGTCAGCAGGTGAAACAAGACTTGTAAATAAGGGAACATTTTTAAATAAACGAACCAGGTCGAAATAAAAATAAGCCCTCAAAAACTTCGATTCAGCAGTAAACCGTTTCTTTAATGCTTCATCCATGGGAACGCCATCCAGTTTTGATAAAAGGACATTGGCGCGATAAACACCAGTGAAATTTCTGCTCCAGAAATCTGCCTGAATTCCGACTGAAGGATCAACCGTATAGTTATTCCATGCCTGCCATGCCGGTACGTCTGATGAAGTAGCACCTCCCGCGTAACAATCATCGGAAGCAGAATTTAAAGGACCTAATTTATTTGAGTATGTTGCACCACATTCAGTTCCCAGAGGATCATATGCTGCAACGAGTCCATTATATGCTTCCTCGGCATTTTTGTAATAGTTTTCTTCAAGCTCGGTACCTTTAGGTTCAACTTCAAGAAATTCCTTTGAGCAGGAACCAAGAAACAATCCTGCTGCTATAAGTATCAGAAATATTGTATGTCTTTTCATGATCTTCGGTTTTAATTTGATTAAAATGTAACACTTAATCCGGCGATTAACGAACGTGCCTGTGGATAAACACCTCGATCGATGCCATAACTGCCGCCACCAATTTCCGGATCAAACCCGGTGTATTTAGTAAACGTAGCCAGGTTATTCGAGCTCAGATAGATACGCAGAAGCTGCAATCCGATTTTTCCAACAATCTGTTTTGGGAAAGTATAACCAACCTGCAGGGTTTTAATCCTGAAATAGGCTCCACTGGTAAGATAGAAATTGGAGGGGCTGCTAAAGTTTTTGTTCGGGTCGCCATTAATAAGTCGTGGAAAATCAGTTGAAGTTCCCTCTCCGGTCCATCTGCCTAATGCATCAGAACTCCAGTTTGCCTTAGCAATATCAAGCCTGCGTAAACCATTGTAAACATCGTTTCCGGCTACGCCCTGGCCAAATACCATCAGATCAAATCCTTTGTAACTGGCATTCAGAGTTGCTCCGTATGACCAGGTTGGAGTTGGATCACCGATAAATGTGCGGTCATCGGCTGTAATTTTGCCGTCATCGTTTAAATCGGCGAAACGGAAATCGCCGGGTTTTGCATTAGGCTGAATTTTATTTCCGTTCTCATCCTTGTAATAATTAACTTCGGCGTTCGACTGGAAAATATCCAGAATCTGGAAACCATAGAAAGCACCAATTGGATGACCAACCATATTGCGGGATAATTCATAATCACTCGACTGAAAATTAGCCCCTGTCCTGTATTCTACAGTCCCCAGGTCAGTAATTTCATTCTGCAGGTATGAACCATTCGCACTTACTTTAAAATCGAGTTCACCAAAAGATTTACGGTATCCCAATTCAAGTTCAACACCTTTGTTGGCCATTGAAGCTACATTTCCTGTAGGTGATCCTGAAACACCTACGTAAGATGGCAGAATAATCGGCTGCAGCATACCGGTAGTGTTTTTTGTGTACCAGTCGAAAACAAGTGTAATGCTTTGCAGAATCGTTGATTCAAAACCGATATTCAGCTGGCTGGTTTCTTCCCATTTCAAATCAGGGTTCGAAGGTGCGTTGGGGCTGTAGCCAATAGTGTATTCATCGTTTCCGAAAGTATAATTCCTTCCGCCTCCAATGGTTGAAAGATATTGAAAATCACCGATATTATCGTTACCGGTTACACCATACGAACCACGAATTTTGAGTACGTTAACAACATCATTCTGTGGCCAGAAGTTTTCGCGCGATGCCACCCAGCCAATAGATGCTGACGGAAATATTCCATACTTATTATTACTACCAAACCTTGAGGATCCATCCCGACGAACGATACCGGTAAACAGGTATTTTTCGTCATAGTTATATATTACGCGGGCAAATAATGAACTCACTTTGTGATCAGCGCTTTCCCAGCCATATCCATCCCTCTGTTCAGCAACGGTAGAATAATTCATTGATGCCTGCTCAAAAGTGTTAACAGGGAGGTTTTGGTAGGTCATACCCAGTCCATTTGAATTTTCAACAAAAG
Organism: uncultured Lentimicrobiaceae bacterium; assembly: GCA_964583325.1. Lineage (GTDB taxonomy): Bacteria > Bacteroidota > Bacteroidia > Bacteroidales > UBA4417 > UBA4417. Next base: position 1,264 of record CAZOXJ010000037.1, on the reverse strand, counting down.
CACTGATTCCTAACAATCCAGTAAAATTGTTTAAACCGATACTTTTTGTATAGGAAGCAGTATTTTCCCAGTTCCATCTAAATCCCTGATTTTTATCTTTGGAGTAGGAGTTAATTGCCGTTGATGAAGATGCATTCAGGTAACTAACCGGAGTGAAGCTTTCACCACCATAAAATGCCAGCTTTGCACCAAAATCAGATTTTAACTTTAATCCTTTAATTGGTTCAACTTCAGCAAAAATGTTGCCTACGAAATTATCGGACCAACCAAAATTTCCCTGGCGCGTTTGAACATATGCCAAAGGATTGCTCATCTCCTGGCCAACATTTTCAGAAATGGCATAAGGATTCCCATCTGCATCGCGCACAACCGGATTAGTGGAATAAGGAGGGCTGTTAGCTTCGGTTGGATCTGTAATAATTGTAAGGGTAATAGGATCGAGATTAACCGCCGATGCCAAAGGACCACCATACTCACTGTTGGTATTAAGCGATCCCTGGCTCTTGATATGGGAATACCCTAGGTTCTGACCAAAACGCAACCATTTGTTAACCTGGTGATTTGAGTTAAACCGTAGATTCAACCTCTTATAATTTGAAATTGAGGTTGCCACAACGCCTTCCTGATCAAAGTAACCCAGTGAAGTATAAAATGTGGATTTATCGTTTCCACCGGTAACACTTAACTCGTGATTCTGAATACCTGCACTGTTATTAAAAATAGTACTCTGCCAGTCAGTTCCTTCACCATATGTTTCAGGTTCGTTAAAAGGTTTTGCCTGGTTGGCATTGGTAGCTGATTCATTCTGCAATAAAGCATACTCCGATGCATTGAGCAGATCAAGTTTATTTGCAGGAGCCTGAGTACCGAAATATGCATTGTAATTTACCTGCATAGTTCCTGAACGACCTTTTTTAGTAGTTACCAAAATAACACCGCTGGCTGCACGAGCTCCATAAATGGCCGCCGAAGCAGCATCTTTAAGTACTTCGATAGATTCGATATCGGAAGAGTTCAGATAATCAATTCCACCATTGTCAACAGGAACTCCATCAACAACATACAGCGGGTCGCTATCGTTAATTGAGGTCGTTCCCCTGATCCGTACTGTTGATCCTGCACCTGGCTGTCCTGAACTTGAAGTAATTGTAACACCAGAAGTACGACCCTGCAAAGCCTGCTCAATACGGGTTATCTGAACATTTTCAAGGTCTTTGGCTTTTACGCTTGAGATAGCACCGGTTACAACACTTTTCTTTTGTAC
>CAZOXJ010000036.1:0-25804 GCA_964583325.1 uncultured Lentimicrobiaceae bacterium | reverse complement strand
GAAAAAGCAATGATTGCAATAACCAGGAAACTTTGCGAATAACCATCAACTCTTAATGTGAATGATGCGACAATAATTCCAATTAAAGTTGCACCAGTCATTTGCCCGGTGCTTGTAAAAAGTGTTATAATGCCCTGACCCAATGCTCTGTCCGACGATTGAACTTCATTCAGCATGATGTACCGCAGAGCCGACCCCTGGAGCATTGCCGACCCAAGTCCCATCATTATTCCGGCAGTATAAAAATTAATTTTTGAAGTTGAATCAAAATAAAAAACAACCAGTCCTGTGCCTGCAAAAAGGAGGCCGGTCATAACTATTGAGCGTGAACCGATTTTATCAATCAATCGGCCTGCTACCGGCGATCCGATTGCAATTGCCAATACAAAGGGGATGAGCATAAAACTGGCTTCCGATGTGGAAACGCCAAAAACATTAACAGCAAGTTCCGGGACAAAAATAGTAACCGCCTGGATAATTCCTGTTCCGAAAGCTACAATTCCCACAATCCGTATCTGCTTAACATCAAACAGTTGGATTTTTACAACCGGTGATGGCGAGCGCTTTTCGATAAAAATAAAAAGCAGTAAAGTGATAACTGTAATCATTAAGAAAGGATAAACCTCAATGGAAAAGATTCCTTTGAATCCTTCAGCAGCTTCAATATTATTAATGCCATAAGCAAAAGATGAAACCAGAACTGCAATCAGAATCATACCCATCCAATCGAAATGAGGTTTCAGCAAACTTTTCTTCGAAGGGAGTAAACGCCAGGAGTAAAAAATCACAACAGCAGCTATCGGAAGATTTACCAGAAACAAAGCATTCCAATCGAACCATAACAAAAGTACACCGGCAATAACCGGCCCGATAATAAAAGCAATTCCAAAAACTGCGCCTATCATTCCGAGTGTGCGTCCACGCTTTTCAGGCGGGAAAATATCGCCAATCACAGCCGAAGCTACTGGAAAAATACCGCTGGAGCCAAATCCCTGTATAGCACGTCCAATAAGCAGAAAAGTAATATTTTCGGACATGGCCACCACAGCAGATCCAATTGCAAACACTGCGACAGAGAAAATATAAATATTGCGCCTCCCATAAAGGTCGGACAATTTTGAAAGCAAGGAAACCCCAACCAGGTTAAACAGCACGTAAATACTAAAAATCCAGCTTAGCGAGCGGTGGTCAACTTTTATAGTTTGCTCAATGGCTGGTATGGCAGGACCGACTATCGAAATATCGAGAGCTCCCATCAGAACACCGGTAAAAAGCAATGCCAGGATTTTACCGTTACGATGTTGTGTCATAAAACAGATGTGTGATTATGCTGATAGCAATCATTAAAAAAAATGCCGGACTAAGCCGGCAAAGATAATTTAAAATCAGTGGCACTTATCTTCCTTCATAAAAGGATACCTGTAATCGGTAGGCGGGATAAGCGTTTCCTTGATTGTTCGCGGACTAATCCAGCGAAGAAGATTAAGATGGCTTCCGGCCTTATCGTTGGTGCCACTTTGGCGCGATCCGCCGAAAGGCTGCTGTCCAACAACCGCTCCGGTAGGTTTATCGTTGAAATAAAAATTACCTGCAGCATATTTAAGTTCATCAGCTGCTTTCACCAATACACCGCGATCCTGTGCGAAAATACAACCGGTAAGGCCATAAGGCGAAGTTTCATCAACAAGTCGAACCGTTTGATCGAAATCTTTATCCTTATATACATGAACGGTTAGGACAGGGCCGAAAATTTCCTCTGTCATTGTAACGAAATGAGGATCATGTGCCTGGATAATGGTTGGCTGAACGAAATATCCTTTCGATTTGTCCGCGGAGCCACCGAAAACCACTTCCGCATCGTTTGTATTTTTGGCCTTGCTGATATAGTTAGAAATATTATCAAATGATTTTTCATCGATAACAGCATTCATGAAATTGCTAAAATCTCGCACATCGCCAACCTTAATTTCTGCCAGCATTTCCCCTACCCTAGTTTTTACAGCAGGCCACATGCTTTCCGGAATATAAGCTCTTGATGCCGCCGAACATTTCTGTCCCTGGTATTCAAAAGCGCCACGAACTAATGCTGTTGAAACTTCATCAACTTTGGCACTGGGATGAACAAGCACAAAATCCTTTCCTCCGGTTTCGCCGACAATTCGTGGGTACGAACGGTAATTTGCCAGGTTGGCAGCCGTATTCTGCCATAGTTTATTGAAAGTGCCGTTGCTGCCGGTAAAGTGTAAACCTGCAAAATATTTATCGGCAATTACCTGGTTGCCAACCGCAGCACCCTGACCAGGAATAAAATTAATAACCCCATCGGGCAATCCTGCTTCCTTAAAAACCTGCATTAAAATGTAATTCGAAAGGATAGAGGTAGTTGCTGGTTTCCAGATTGTGGTATTTCCCATGAGAACAGGAGCCATGTTCAGGTTGGAAGCAATGGCCGTAAAATTAAAAGGCGTAACGGCAAAAACGAATCCTTCGAGCGGACGGTATTCGAGCCGGTTTATTATTCCCGGATCGCTATGAGGCTGCTCATTATAAATGTCCGAAATATAATGGGCGTTAAAACGCAGAAAATCGATGGTTTCGCAGGCGGCATCAATTTCAGCCTGGTACGCACTTTTGCTCTGCCCAAGCATTGTAGCCGCATTTATAAGCATCCTGTATTTTTTCGAAAGCAATTCGGCAATTTTTAGTGTTACCGAAGCCCTTTCGAACCATGAGAACGACTCCCATTCGCGATGCGCTTTGAGAGCAGCATCCACAGCCATTTTCACCTCTTTCTCACCAGCTTTATGATAACGTGCAAGAATATGCCCGTGATCGTGAGGCATTTTCACTGTATCAGTATCGTTAGTAAAAACTTCTTTTCCTCCAATAATCAGGGGAATCTCCATTACGCCTGAGCTCAGCCTGTCAAGTTCGGCCTGTAAATCCTTGCGATCGCGCGATCCGGGTGAATATGACCGAACAGGTTCGTTCGCAGGGTAATCAAAAATAAAAACTGCATTATTCATTGTGATGTCCTATCGTTAATAAGATGAAAAAAAAAGGCTGATTTATGCTTTTATTCAATTGGTAAACATGTTTGATAATGAACATGAAAACATATGGAATGTTCAGTTGTTTGTACTTTTACATCAAAGTTTGCAGGTAGCTGGCTGAAGTAAAAAATGAAAAATTTAAAGCAGGAAAATTTATGAATTACTATATCATAACCGGAACATCGAGGGGCATTGGCGAAGCCCTGGCAAAAAGCGTCATTGAACCAGGCAATACCCTTTTTGCCGTATCGCGAACTATGAACGAAGACCTTGTAGAATATGCTTCTTCACTGAATGTGCCTGTATTTTATCACGAAGCCGATCTGAGTAAGCGCGATCAGGCGGAACTATTTATCAATAGGGTTTTTGAAAAAATACATCTGACCAACAACGACAAGATTGCACTCATAAATAATGCAGGAATGCTTGATCCGGTTGCTCCGGTTAAATCAATTGATTTTGAGATGACCGAAAAGCATCTGAACCTGAACTTGCTAGCCCCGTTCATCCTGAGTTCGGTTTTCCTGGCAAAAACAGCAACTTTTGCAATCCCGAAAGTAGTATTGAATATTTCATCAGGAGCTTCCTCAAACGCTTTTAGCGGATGGAGTGTTTACTGCAGTTCGAAAGCCGGGTTGGATATGCTTACCATAACTGCCGGCCTCGAACAGAATGCAGAACAGCATCCTGCTACAATATTCGCCTTAGCGCCTGGAATCATTGAAACCGGAATGCAGGAACTCATCAGGAATACAGCTGAGAACTTATTCCCCGACCGTAATGTGTTTATACAGCTTTATGAAGAAGGGAAACTTGCCAAGGTTGAAGATGTAGCTCAAATCATACTTCACTCCCTTTTCAGCCCTGCTATTGAAACAGGTTCTGTATTAACAATTGAGCAGCTGAAAGAAATTTAATTCCATGAATAGTTTCTGAAAAACCTTTTCATACTTTTGAAGAAACTATTGTCCGATGCTCGATACCTTAAAAATCCTGGATGAAAATCTGTTCCTTCTGCTGAATGCTCAGCACAATTCATTCTGGGACCCGATCATGTGGCTTTTCAGCAATATGCTTTTCTGGGGACCTCTCTATGTTTGGTTTCTCTGGTTATTGCATAAAGAGTATCCCCGGCATTACTGGACTGTTTTAGTTGCAATCGTACTCCTGATCACAGCATCTGATCAGTTATGCAACCTGGCGAAAGATAGTTTTATGCGTTTCAGACCCACGCATGAACCTCATTTACAGGATTTAGTGCATACAGTAAATGGATATCGCGGAGGAATGTATGGATTTTATTCCGGGCACTCGGCCAATTCTTTTTCAATTGCTTTTTTTATAATTGCAGCTGTCACGAAAAGGCGTAATTACCTTATTCCTGTCGCATTAGGTTATGCAACCCTAACCGCTTACAGCCGTATCTATCTTGGAGTTCACTACCCTGGAGATATTTTAACAGGTGCTTTAATGGGAGTTCTAGCAGGAACTGTTTTTGCATATTTACATAAAAAATTGCGCACCAATTACCTGAACCCGGGAATTTAATACCCGTAAATCTTTGCCGTAAATTTTTCAACATTTACTTTATAGGTGCAAACTTCGCGTAATGAGGGTGCATTATATGTAAATTCCTTATCCGTGTAATGCGACATAACCTGATTCATAAATTCAACTTTCTGATCCATATCATCGATAAACTCGACCTTACCAAAAGCCAGTACACTGCGGTATTTCATGCTATAGCTGCATGCGACCGACTCGCTCTGATGACGTAGCTGATGATCCGTACTGAATGCAATGCAAACCGATGGATTTTTTCGCAGAATATCGATTTTAAGCCCTTTCTGAGATGAGTGCAGAAATATTACACCATTGATGTAACCGAAGTTAAACGGAAGCACATACGGCAGATTGTTTTCGTCAACCATGCTGACATAGCAAACCTGGCACTTATTAATGATTGCGTCAATTTCTGTTTGGTCAGTAATAAAACGGTGGTGCATATGGCAAGGGATTAGGATTTGGAGCTAGGATTTTTGCATTAACAGAAGTCGTTTCAGGAAGCAGGATTTCTATCTGATTTTGGCTTAGCAATGGCTTCGAGCAGCCAGGATATGATTGAAACGATAATCGAAAATAAAACTGCTGTAAAAAAACTATTCACATTAAAACCGTCAAGAGCATAATCAGTTAAAAGAATGATTATTGCATTAATAACCAGGAGGAACAGTCCGAATGTAAGCAAGGTAAACGGAATTGTAAGAATAACCAATATGGGTCTCAGGAACGCATTCAGGAAGCCAATAACAAACGCTACCAGTATAGCTGTTGGAAATCCCTTAAGATAAACGCCATCCAGAATGTAAGCCCCAAAGAAAACGGCCAATGAAGTAACAAGTAATTTCAGAATAAATTTCATGAAGTCCGGTTTGAAAGTGCTTACAAATTTACAGAAAAAAGGAAATCGGCAAAATACTGCTTTTCCAGTGGCTGATAACCTACACGAACGCCTAAATCCAAAGGAAAGACGAAACGGAGTATATGCATATCGGAGGTTAATTCGACTCCGGCCGATTGAAGCTGCTGGTTAATATCATGCCCTGTGGCTGTTCCGCCGTCAAAGAACAGATTTGCTTTAAATCGTTTAAAATACACTAATGGTCCCAGAGCAAAATCGGGATAAGCCAAAGGAAATTTATAGTTCAGAGCGAAACAAGCCAATTGCTCAGCATCAATATAATCGTATCCCCTTGGCAGATTTATCTGATTGCTGTATGTGTAAGTACCTTCATTTTTATACTGCCAGTTCAAATCAATCCTGATCCCATGATGCCTGATCAAACCCGGGAAATAAAACCGGGTACCGGCTGAAACAATGCTTCCCAGGTTATTATCACCTAAAGGAGAATGCCGGTAACTACCTGTAATCGACTGCCCCCAGCGGGGAAATAAATCTTTATACGATTGTTTTATAAACCGGTATGCGTAAAAACTATAATCGAGCGACTGAATGGTGCCGGTGAGTTTTTCTTCCTCAGGTGAAGTGTTATCGGTAATATTATACCACGATGTAAAAGCCTGTAAACGAATTCCTTTATAGTATTTTCCGCCTGTAAAAATCAGAGGTAAACTTAATCCTCCGCTGATTATTGTTTCATTGAAATTATACCTTTCAGAGCTATCACCACCTGTGTAAGCAGCACGTGCGCCATAAGATGTTTTAAAATCAATCATAGGATACCAGGCCAGCCAGCTAAAATCGAGAGTAACTTTCCCGGTGTTTTCGGCCATATCATATTTATAGCCAACAATTGTTGTGGCTGTACTCAGGTCATTTTGCGACATGAACGATATACCGGCAGCATTTTCGCCTTCCATATAGTTAATGTAGGCCGGTGCCCAGCTGTGGAAATTAAATATGTGAGCACCTTTTTTATAGGGTTCCGATTTGAATACCAGATTTGTATCCTGTGATAAATCGAGATTTACATCTTCCTCAGCTACCAGGTGTTTATAGAGCGATGGAGAGAAATCTTCCACTTCATACAATGGTTTCCATGATTGGGGATCAAATTCAGCTTCAACCAGGCTGTAGCCGCCTGATGAATAATTTGAATAAACAATCCTTTTACCATCAGGACTTAAATCGGCATTGCAAGCTCCATATCTGGCTGAAGTTACCTGAAATACTTTATCAGAATTATAAAGGTCAACTGCATAAATATTTTCAATACCTGAATAAGAACCATTAAAAAGCACATATGCTCCTGCAAACACAGGGTTTGCGATATCGATAAATGTTGAAGGAATTATTGTTGTTATCTCTTTATTGTCAAATTCATATAATATAATACTCTTCCCTTCAGCATCCAGCTTAGTGAAGATTAACTTTTTCCCATCTTCAGACCAGGAAGGAGTCATATAAAAATCTGTTTGTGACGAAATGATAGTAACTGTTTCTCTTCCTGTTTCAGGACTGATTAAAACAAGAGAGGTCTGGTTATCGGGGCTGGTAGTAATTGCAGCAATTAACTTGCCATCGGGTGAAAAAGCCGGTGCAAAATAGCGGCCTTTGGGAGTTATCTCCCTGACTCCAGAAGTTTCGGAATCAAAAATCCGGATTACCGAGAAGTTGCGTTGTCCCCAGCGGGGATCGTTAATTGATTCAGTAAATGCAAGCTTGAAGTTTTTTATAGTTATTTCTCCGTTTTTATTTTCTGATAAAATAGGATAAGCCTGTTGATTTACTATTGTATAATTTTCGGCTGACAGAAATCCGGGTGTATGTATAACTTGATTAAACCCGTTTGCACCGACAAGAACAAACCGAGCTATATCATCCAAACTGGTGAATTCGGCAACAACTAAAGTATCGTTAAGATAATACGGAAACCTATAGTTTTCGTATTTCTTAGTACTCTGGGCACTTATCTGAAAAAAGGGAGATTTGGGCGTATTTGCATCCTGATATTTCCACAAACTATCCAGATCACGCATTGACATGCGGTACAAATTCTCTTTCCCAAAACTGGTTACTTTCTTTAGTCCGTTGTTGAAAGGAGTTATAACAAATGGTTTTCGCGCAACCTCATCAAGTGCGCTTACCCAGGCCTGGTAACCATACCTGCGTCTCACGTTTGCAACGAGCGAATAACCCAAAACATATTGATTAGGGACAAAGGATTTATAAGAGCCCATAGCAGCTTTATCGTACGAGAATGCACCTATCTCAGAGACCTGACTGCGCAGAAGCATTTCAAAAGCAGGCAACCGGCCTCTTCCCGACTTACTGAGAACGGTTTCGGTGCAAACAGCATCACCTTCCATAAACCAGGAAGGAACAAACAATCCGTTTATACCGGCTGCAGCCTGTTCGCCCATGAACCATGATAAAACTTTTGTAAACCCCTGGTTCGTTCTGTCAATCTGAACAACATGGCGGTATTCATGGATCACAAGCTGATTGATCCAATCCTGTGCATAAATATCCTGGGGAGGAGTTGTGAATAACTCAATTCTTTTGGGAGCCCATACTGTAACTGCATTGGGTTCAGTATTGTAATTGTGGATAATGAAAGGAACCGGTTTAGGTTTAAATGCAAGTGTTTTTGTGCCATTTGAATAAACGAAGTCGAGGATAAGAGGCATTTTTTGCGCCCTCTGTTCGAAATTCTCCGGATAAATAATACGGAAGTCAGGGGTTTTAATCTGCCGCCATTTTAATGAAGCCGGATCCTGACCAAGATTATAATACTGTGCCATTATCAGCAAAGGGAATAATGCTGATAACGACAAAATAAACAACCTTATGTAAAAACCGGAAGTCATGGATGATTTCAATTATATCACAAATGTAAAAAAAAGAGCGGGAGTAATTTCTTACTCCCGCTGTTATACATCAAGATGGAAACTTGGGATATTACTAAACTAAATTGTAATCACGAAATAACGTACTTAATTCATCAAAGCTGAAAGGCTTTTGTGCATATCCATCAACCCCGGCTTTCATACATTCAGCTTTGTCAGGGTTTGTAGTTATTGCTATTATGGTTGTATGACCTTTTTTAAGGTACTCCAGCTCCAGTTTACGAATTTCTTTCACGGCCTGAAGTCCATCCATTTCCGGCATCTGAATATCCATAAGGATAAGATCGTACTCTTTGACTTTGAATCTGCTAACAGCTTCATTCCCGTTTTTTGCAACATCCACTTCATGACCATTTCGTCTTAAATAAAATGTTGTGATTTTCTCAATCATTTCATCATCTTCTGCCAGCAAGATATTCAATTTTCTCATCAGGTCTAAGTTATTATAATTTCTCATTAGTTTTTCCATGTCGAAAATAAGTGTCTGACAAACTATTTAATAAATATTTTTTTTGTCAAGTTGCTCTTCCCATTGTTTAGATGCAGTATACATATCCCAGATGCTATGTTGCTGCCAGTTGATAGAATTATTCCTTCAGAAAGCATTCCTTTTGCTGATGAAATCAATTTCCCCTCAGCAGTATAAAGTTTAGCTGAATAAAAATCATTTTCAGTTCCGTTTATCCTTACTTCCCCGGGAAACTGTGTTATTTCTGTTAGTACATCGCCCAGTTGCTCAATACCCTGGGGTGAATTGAAATGAATATTAAATCTATTGGAATTCATTTCAGGAGTGTGGTAAAAAGAATAAACCGAATCAGCCCTTAAATCAATAAACAAACCAAGTTCTTTATCTTCGAGAATTACAGGGTAACGGTATTCGAAATTAAAGGAGCCCGAAGCAGAAATACTTAACATTCCACTTTTTACGCTCACTACATCCAACGGAATTTCGAGAGAAGAATTCACTGTTGGAATAGTATTTATCGCATATTTCAAATCATCGTCTGTTCCAAAGTAAATCGATGTTAAATTTACATTTCCTTGAAATTTAAGAGCATCAAGATTATCATCAAATCCAAAAGTCGAATTTGCATCAACCCTGAACATCACTTCGTCACTTATTCCATCGCTGTCCTTCACTTTAAATTTCACTGAATTATTTTTTAAAGCAACTTTTGAATCGGTGATGTTCCGAACACATGATTTTTCATTAACGGTAAGTGTACCCTGCTGAGCAGCTTTCACAAAGAAACCCTGCATAGGAGGAATGTACCGGCTACCATTGTTAAGTGACACAGCATCATCGCCACCCGGCAGGTAAACTGCGAAATTACCTGAGCCTGAAGGATCCGGATAGTAAATTGCTGCTGCTATTGCATTACGCTGCCATGCACCATTATCATTATTTTCCCAATCGATATACGAAGGAAAAGGATTTCCTGTAAGGTTAAGTCCGTTTCCTGAATTTGATATATTGAATGATTTTGAAACATTATTAGGCGTTCCTTCAAAAACCCTGGTTTCGGTATATGCTGAAAACAATTCGTATCCCTGCATTACAACCAAATGGTCATCGGTAGGAACAATATAATCGCCCCACTGCGATGCAGATTCGTCGTAAGGACGGAGATACATATTTAAAAATGTTCCTGATACAGCATTGCTGACAGGGGAAGAAATGAGATTATTCTTTCCTGCCAGGACAGGATATTCGATCTGGATTTTTCCTGAAACATTACCATCAAGGAGTAAGGAAGATTTTTCGGAGACCGTATTTTGCATTAAGAGCTTGCCGTTTCCAATTACTGAAAGATCACCTGAAACATCAATAACAGCACCAGAATTTACAGTGAGTATAGTACCCTGGTTGATGAAAAGGTTTACACAATTTGCAATACCTGTAACCGATGGATTGTGCAATGACGGTAAGACAGCAATATTCGAATTAGAAGTTGGTAAAACACTGCTTGCCCAGTTCATTGGTTCAGCCCAGTTATTATCAACAGTCCCAATCCAGTTGCTTTCCGAAATAAGAGAACCACCAGGAGCAACTGAAGCAGGATTAAAACTAAATATTGAACCGTTTCCAAGATATTCAGCGGCTTGAATAGTTCCTTTCCCGGTTATCCTGGCATAAGAAGCATTTAATAAACTAACATTTACAGTTAGACTACCGTTAACTTTATGCGTAAAGAAGGAATTATTGATTAAGGAATTCTTAACTGTCAGTTTTGCAAAATCATTCAGAAAAAGGGATGAATTATCTTCGAATGTAAGGTTGTTGATTTTAACCTCTCCGTTACAAATAAGAGAGGCATTATCCGAAAAAATAAGATCAAGGTTATCACCACGTAACAATCCGCTTGGGGTAATTTCGAGGCAACCATTATCGGAAAATGAAAAATTAATATTCTGAATAACTGAAGTAAGAATCACAACGGTATCATTGAACTGTGGAATAAATTCAGAAGCTGGTCCGTTAGCCGTTAATGACCAGGTACCGGCGGATGCCCATGCTGAATTATTGCCAACTGAAAAAAGCTTAAACCCATCTCTGCCAAATGAATCAGGAGCAAAGAAAAAAGTCATAGCAAAAACTATGATAATTGTCTTCGATAAAACACCTGAAATATGACTTCTCTGTGGCATAATGTTTGAGTAAAACCGGTGAAGCTGTGATTAACTGTTTATTAATTGTTTTTAAACTGTGAAGGAATGATGAAGAATATCATGCCATCCACGCTAAAAATTTAAACAAACATAATGCCCGATTTCCCTAACAACTGACAATCAACAATATACGTCAAATCGAATAAAAATTACTTTATACAACTGTCCCATTATGAAAAAACAAGGCCTTTTGTTGAACGTTTTTGAAAATAATATATCGAATTTAAAAATCTTAGCGCAAATATTTAATGAAGTATAGGATCAGAATGAAATTTTTTATCTAAAATTCCGGTTAAAATAATTCCAAACAGGATCATCAGGAGTATCAGCTATAATTGAAACAGGATGAAGAGTTACCGGATGAATAAAATTTAACTTCCTTGCATGTAAATGTATTGATCCACCGGCATTAGAGCGGGGAAAACCATACTTAAGGTCTCCCTTTATGGGACATCCGATTTCTGCAAGTTGGGTCCTGATCTGGTGATGTCGTCCTGTTTCGAGATCTATTTCAAGAAGATAATAACTATCGCTGCCTGCAAGAAGTGTGTAAGTAAGTATAGCCTTTTGAGCATTTTTATTACTCTCACTGGTGACAAAAGATTTATTTTTTGCTTCATCACGCCGGAGGTAGTTTACAAGCGTATCCGTTTCGTGTGGTGGTTTGTTTTTTACGACAGCCCAATAGGTTTTCTTTACCTCCCTGTTTTTAATCAAGGCATTCAGGCGTGTAAGCGACTTACTGGTGCGCGCGAAAATAACAGCCCCGCTCACCGGTCTGTCGAGACGGTGAACAACGCCGAGAAATACTTCGCCTGATTTGTTGTAATTAATTTTAATGTATTCTTTTACAAGGTCAGCCAGTGTTATATCCCCGGTTTTATCACCCTGAACAATCTGAGAAGGTAACTTATTGACAATAATAATATGATTGTCCTCAAAAAGTATGTTTTCCTTCAGCAATTTCGCGAAGGAATCCTGAGGTTTAATATTGCTCCCTGTCATTTGGGAAGTCTAATGTTTTTACATCTTTAATATAATGCTGAACAGCGGAAACAATATCCTCGCTAAGATTCATATACCGGCGCAGGAATCTGGGCGAAAATTCCATAGTTATCCCCAGCATATCATGAAGCACAAGCACTTGGCCATCAACCTCTTTACCCGCGCCAATGCCGATAATAGGAATTTTGGCATTTCGGGCAACCTCTTCGCCTAAACGGGCCGGAATTTTTTCGAGCACGATGCTGAAACACCCTGCCTTTTCGAGAAGCCGCGAATCTTCAACAAGTTTACGGGCTTCCTTTTCTTCGGTAGCCCTTACAACGTAAGTGCCGAATTTATGAATGGATTGCGGTGTAAGACCGAGGTGCCCCATTACCGGGATGCCGGCCGAAAGAATTCTCTCGACTGATTCGATAATCTCAACTCCTCCTTCCAACTTTACAGCATCGGCTCCTGATTCTTTCATTATCCGGATCGCCGATGAGAGTGCTTCTTTCCAGTTTCCCTGATACGTTCCAAAAGGCATATCGACAACCACAAGTGCCCTGCTAACAGCTCTGACAACCGAAGCTGCATGATAAATCATATGATCGAGTGTAATAGGAAGAGTGCTGCTGAAACCCGCCATTACATTAGAAGCTGAATCGCCAACCAGTATGATGTCGATACCTGCCTTATCAAGCAAACGGGCCATTGAATAATCGTACCCTGTAAGCATTGAAATTTTAATACCCTTGTGCTTCATTTCCTGCAGTACATGGGTGGTAACCTTTGAAACAAGTCCGGATTTGGCTATCATGCGATATAATGTATTACTAATGGTTCTGTCAGGCATCAATAAATTCTGACCAAAATAAACAAGCAAGTTCTTTTTTGGGCTCACAAAACTACAAAGAAATATGTTCAATCGTTATTTGATAGCTTGCAAACTATCCGGAATGTAAAATATACTTACTTTTGTCGGTCAAATTATAAATGTCCAATCACAGATAATGAAAAAAATAGTACGCTTATTTTTAGTTTTTATCGTTGCCGGCCAACTGTTGTCGTGTGAAACTGATTTTGATGTAATTGCCGATTACAAAGAAGTGGCAATAGTTTACGGCCTTTTAAATCAGAGTGATTCCATTCAATACCTGCGTATTAACAAGGCATTTCTGGGTGACGGAAATTCGCTTTCATATGCTCAGGTAGCTGATTCTTCAACTTTTGGAGCCGATATTAATGTTATTTTAATTGAAACCACTCCTACAGGGATTAAAAAAGAAATCATCTTCGATACAGTTACCTTATCCAACAAGCAACCGGGCGATTTCTATTCCCCAAATCAGTTGTTTTACTTTTCGGATGAACCGTTGAATGAGGAAAACAGTTATGAATTGAAGGTTACACATAAAATAACCGGATACGAAGTTAATGCTGTTACCCGTTTGGTGCATAATTTCAGTATTACCAAGCCTTCTGCCGGTGCCAAAACACTTAGTTTAAAAAGAAGCGTTACACAGCCTAATAAGTTTGTCTGGGATAATGCGGTTAACGGGAAAAGATATCAGTTCAGGTTCTATTTTAATTTCAAAGAGTTAAATATCGGATCATATGATACCATATTTCGAAAAATTGAATGGTCATTTCCTGAGGTAGTTTCAGAAAAAATTGATGGCTCCGGCGAGAGTTCAGTCGGATATACCAATGAGCAGTTTTATCTGCTTTGTGAAAATCAAATTCCATATGCCGATGCCGCTGCTGAGGAAGCAGTATCAGCCAGGTATGCATCATTATGCAACCTGGAAGTTACAGCAATAGGCGATGAATTTAACGCTTATCTTGAATCCAATTCTCCTTCCACAGGAGTTCTGATTGATAAGCCTGTTTATAATAACATTACAAACGGATTTGGGTTGTTTTCGTGCAGGTATCAGATAAACCGACTTATAGCCCTTTCAGCGGAGACAATTCTTGACCTCTCAACTACTACCAACCTGAAATTTGCAAAGCCAAATTAAGGGGTTGATCTGTTTGTATCCATTGAACCCATTCTCCAACCTGTTTTAATTGAACCGATACAATAGTTAAAAGCTTACATCGGGCAAGGAAGCTATTGCAGCCTTATTTGACTCTGTTTGCCCTTTCAGTTCTGCCTTTTTGTCAGCACACGATTGCTGCTGTCATTTATCCAGTTCTCAATAGCAAAACAATATATCATCATATCCTGACTTTGTATATTGCAGACTAATAACAGCTTACGACATATCGGTAACTGTTTTCTTTTTATACATCCACTCTTTCTGTCAAAAATTAACCCGTGCTTAACCATTTGTGGCATAATGATTGAATAATGCTTTATCACGAAAATAAGTTAATAACAGAAAAAATAGAATATAATGGGAAAAATAATTGGTATTGATCTTGGAACTACTAACTCATGCGTTTCAGTAATGGAAGGCAACGAACCTGTAGTAATCCCAAACAGTGAAGGAAAACGCACCACTCCTTCGATAGTTGCTTTTACCGAAAATGGCGAACGTAAAGTTGGTGATCCGGCCAAAAGGCAATCTATCACTAACCCGACAAAAACAGTTTCATCTATCAAAAGGTTTATGGGTGAAACCTACGACAGGGTTACTAAAGAAATAAAACGTATGCCTTTTACCGTAGTTAAAGGTGACAATAACACTCCACGTGTTAAAATTGATGACCGCACTTTTACACCACAGGAAATATCAGCAGTCATTTTACAGAAAATGAAAAAAACAGCTGAAGATTATCTTGGACAAACTGTAACAGAGGCAGTTATTACCGTTCCTGCATACTTCAGCGATTCGCAGCGTCAGGCTACAAAAGAAGCCGGCGAAATTGCAGGTCTTACCGTAAAACGTATTATTAACGAACCAACTGCAGCAGCACTTGCATATGGTTTGGATAAAAAACATAAAGACATTAAAGTTGCCGTATACGACCTCGGAGGCGGAACTTTTGATATTTCGATCCTCGAATTGGGTGAAGGCGTATTTGAAGTAAAATCAACCAATGGGAATACACACCTGGGTGGCGATGATTTTGATCACCGGATTATTGACTGGTTAGCAGACGAATTCAAGAAAGATGAAGGCATTGATCTTCACAAGGATGCAATGGCAATGCAACGTTTAAAAGAAGCTGCTGAAAAAGCCAAGATAGAACTTTCAAGTTCGTCATCCACTGAAATCAACCTACCTTATATTATGCCGGTTGATGGAATGCCAAAGCACCTTGTACGTACGCTGACCCGTGCTAAGTTCGAGCAACTTATCGATGACCTGGTTCGTGATACAATTGAGCCATGTCGTAATGCCATGCGTGATGCAGGACTTACAAATGCCGACATTGACGAAATAATTCTTGTTGGGGGATCAACACGTGTTCCTGTTATTCAGAAGGCAGTTGAAGATTTCTTCGGTAAAACTCCGTCAAAAGGAGTAAATCCTGACGAAGTTGTTGCTATCGGAGCAGCTATACAAGGTGGCGTTTTGTCGGGCGAAGTTAAAGATGTATTGTTGCTTGATGTTACACCTCTTTCATTAGGAATCGAAACACTTGGAGGAGTAATGACCAAACTTATTGAGTCGAACACCACCATACCTACCCGGAAATCGGAAACATTCAGTACAGCTTCCGACAATCAGCCTTCTGTAGAAATTCATATTTTACAAGGTGAGCGTCCGATGGCAACCGGCAACAAAAGCCTGGGCCGTTTCCATCTCGATGGTATTCCACCGGCACAACGTGGAATCCCACAAATCGAAGTTACTTTTGACATTGATGCCAATGGTATCCTTCATGTTTCGGCTAAAGATAAAGGCACAGGAAAATCGCAGCAAATCCGTATCGAAGCGTCTTCAGGTTTAACAGATGCTGAAATAAAAAAGATGAAGGAAGAAGCAGAGTTAAATGCTGAATCCGACCGCAAAGCCAAAGAAGAAGTTGAGAAAGTTAACCAGGCCGATTCGTTGATTTTTCAAACTGAGAAGCAACTGAAAGAGTTTGGGGATAAGCTTCCGGCTGATAAGAAAGAACCTATCGAAATGGCTCTAAATAAACTTCGCGAAGCGCACAAAACCCGCGATATTGCTGGTATTGACAGCGCTATGGCCGAGCTTAACACTTTATGGCAAGCCGCAAGCGAAGAAATATATAAAGCTACCCAGGGTACCGGGCAGCCAGGCGCTGAGCAACAAGCTCAGCCAGGTCCTGACCAGGGAAAAGCAAATGACCAGGAAGTTACTGATGTTGACTTCGAAGAGGTGAAATAATCAGCTCACTATACTTATATAAAAGGCTGTATCATTTTAAGATACAGCCTTTTGTTTTTCATTACATTTAACTAAGCAGAAATATCATGTTTTATTAATTAACAATGTGATTTCGAAGCAAAAAAAATGTAATATTTGTAGTTTGTTTAACCGCAAAACCAAAATGAAATAAATACTTAAACACAATCTTATGAAAAAATTATTACTTTATGGTCTTATGCCATTCATTTTCATCTTCGGATTGAGCATGAATGGAAAGGGCCAACTTCTTTTTGAAGAAAACTTTAGTTATGGTGTCGGAAGCTTATTAACAGCTAATGGATGGACTGCGCACTCCGGCGCAGGAACAAATGCGGTAAGTACCACAGCAGCTTCCATTTCATACACAGGATATTTGTCATCAGGTATAGGCGACGAAGTATCACTTGTTGCATCCGGCGAAGATGTTAATAAAGGTTTTACACCACAAACAACCGGTTCATTTTATTCATCGTTTCTGGTTAATGTAACCAGCACATCCGCAACAGGCGACTATTTTTTCCATCTCGGTCCTTCAGCACTAGGAACTGCGTTTAAAGCACGTGTATTCGTAAAAAATGACGGCGGCACAAACCTTGCTTTTGGTATTACTCATACCGGCGGCTCGTCAAACCCTCCGGTTTATACTGCTTTCAACTATGCATTAAATACAACATACCTCATTGTTGTAAAATACACTTTTGTTGATGGGACAGCCAATGATATAGTTTCACTAATTATCAATCCGGTTATTGGCGGTACTGAACCGACAGCAACAGTAACAGCAGCCGACCCTTCACAATCTGATCCTGTTGATATGGGAACTGTTGCATTACGCCAGGGAACTACCGCAAACACAGTAAATGTAAAACTGGATGGTATACGCGTAGGTTCAACCTGGGGTGATGTTACCGGAGGCACTGCAACAACAAGTTTAACGGTTGGTTCACCTTCAGCCGGTGCACAATGGCGCCAGGGCACAACCTACAATATCACATGGTCTGCCAGTCTGACCAATCCAAATGTAATGATCGAATTTACTGACAATGCTTCAGCAGGTACTCCAACCTGGACAACCCTGAATCCAAGTATTGCCGCCAGCGCTGGCACATGGGCCTGGAGTATTCCTGCAGGACAAGCTTTAAGCAGCGATTGCAAAATCCGGATAACTGATATCCCTGTAACAGCCACTGGTCTCAGCGGCATATTCAGCATTGTACCTCCACCTGCACAAATAGCGACTTTGGCCGAACTCAGGGCAGTAGCTCCGGGAACAGAATACACTTACGTAGGACAAGGAATTCTTACATTTCAGCAGTCGTTCCGCAAGCAGAAATACATCCAGGATGCAACTGCAGCTATCCTTATTGATGATAATGCAGGAAAAATAACAACCACTTATAACATAGGTGATGCCATTACCAATATCAGCGGAACCGTAGCCGTTTTCAACGGAATGACGCAATTTACCCCGGTTTCGGATCCGGGCCCTGCAGCATCAACCGGGAACAGTATTACACCTGAGGCAGTTACCCTGGCTCAGTTAAGTGCCAACTGGGAAAATTATGAGGCTGAAATTATTAAAGTACCAAATGTAACTTTTACAAACCCAAGCGGCAATTTTGCCAATGGCTTAATTTATCCTGTAACTGATAATGCCGGCACAGGTCGTGATTTCAGGACAACGTTCTTCGATGTGGATTATATTGGCACTCCAGTTCCAACCGTAACACAGGACCTGGTAGTGATACCTAATTCACGTATAGATGGTGATCATATTACCAGCCGCAACCTGGCTGATATGGTTTACAATTCGGGCAACACCATTATGATCACCGAAATCATGTACAATCCTATTGATGGAGGCAACGACACAATTGAATTTATTGAACTCTATAATTCGGGGTCAGTAAGTGTAAATATGAAAGACTGGTATTTTTCAGAAGGAGTAACTTATGTTTTCCCGGATATCAGCATTGCTCCAAATTCGTATTATGTAATTGCCCGCGATGCAGTTTCGATGCAAAATACATTTGGAATAACATGTGCACAATGGACGGAAGGATTCCTCGATGATGCCGGTGAACCTATCGTTCTAAAGGATGCTATAGGCCAGGTAAAAGATAATGTTTACTTTTTGCCTGTGGCACCATGGCCTACAACCCCAAACAACGGCGGTCCTTCACTTACCTTCTGTAATACAACACTCGATAATTCATTGGGCGAAAACTGGTCAGCTTCGAGCAACCAGGTAGCTGTTAACGGATTAGGCGAAGCAATATATGCTTCACCGGGTTCTTCATGCAGCACCGGTGCAAACCTGGTAATTACCGAAATTATGTTTAACCCACCCGAATCAGGAAGTGACAGTCTCGAGTTTATCGAAATATACAACCTTGGCAATTCAATGAACCTGGAGGGCTTCTATTTCTCAGCTGGTGTAGTATTTGAGTTCCCATCAGTTACACTGGCTAATGGTGAATATACGCTGGTTGCTGTTAATTCAGCTGCTATCCAAAACACATTCGGAAAACCATCACTACAGTGGACTTCAGGCGGTTTAAGCAATTCCGGCGAAGTCATTACACTAAAAGATAAATATGGTGTAACGATCGACGAAGTTACTTATGCAAATGCTGCTCCATGGTATCCTGCAGCAAACGGTGAAGGCCCCTCTCTAACACTTTGCGATCCGTCAAGCAACAACGCTCTTCCGGTTAACTGGAAAGCATCGAGTGAATATGCTGCTATTAATGCAGCCGGTGACAGTATTTTTGCAACCCCGCTGGGAGGCTGTGTTAATCCGCCGACAGTTGCAAATTTCGAAGCTAACCCTACTTCACTTCTCGAAGGAGAGAGCGTTCAGTTTACTGATCTTTCGACAAACAACCCAACCGCATGGGAATGGTCATTTATAGGAGGAACTCCTGATGCATCGACAGAACAAAATCCGTTGATTCAATATAATGCATATGGTGTTTATTCGGTAACTCTGAAAGCTACAAATGAATTCGGAAACAGTACAATTACCAAAACAGATTATATTAGTGTTGGTGTTGATGGAATCATTAACCTGCCTTCGGTTGTTGCAGTATATCCAAATCCAACCAATGGGAAATTGTTTATTACAAATCCTTCGGATCAATCTCTTGAAATCACAGTTTTTAACACAATCGGCAAACAGGTAAATTCAACTACATCTGACGAAAGTGTTATTTCTATGGATATAACAGGTCAATCCAAAGGAGTGTACATTGTGAAAATTACCAATAAAATGAAACAGAATGTTAAGGTACAAAAAGTAGTACTGAAATAATTCTTGATCGAACCAATGAAGAACTGGCAGAATTGCTTACAGTTTTGTAAGTCGATGCATGCCGGTTCTTCATTTTTTATAAACTTTGATAAAACGCAATAAGATGAAAAAAACATTTACACTTCTCACAATTTTACTGCTTATAGGATGGACAACAAAAGTTAATGCACAGGCATATACTTTTGCTCCGGGACAACTGACTTATACCGAAAGTTTTGATGGCATGGGAGCTGCCGGCACTAATTTTATTAATGGCTGGACTGCTATCCGCCATGCAGGAACCGGAAGCATTGGCGATGTTCTTCCATTGGTTGTAACTGATGGCAGCGCCAACACAGGTGCAATTTACAATGTTGGCAGCACAGGTGCTGATGACCGGGCATTTGGTTCACTGGCTTCAGGTACTACCGTTCCACGATTTGGTGCTGTATTACAGAACAATACAGGTTCAGGAATTACAGCAATTGAACTTACAGGCGTTATGGAACAATGGCGCTCAGGCTCAAGCAACACCGCAAATGAAATCTATCCTTTCGAATACAGTCTTGACGCAATAAGCCTTTCAACCGGAACATGGGTAGCAGTTACCAGCTTCGACCTTCTGGAGAAAATAACATCCTCACTAGCTGCTGCAGCTCTGGATGGCAATCTGGCAGATAACCAGACAGCAATAAGCGCTACAATAACCGGCCTTAGCTGGACATCAGGATCAGCACTCTGGATCCGCTGGTCGGATGCAAATGACCTTGGAGCTGATGGTATTCTGGCAATCGACAATTTGGTTATGACCGTTAGTACAGGCACTGTAACTGCCGATCCTGAACCAACAAATTACCCGACATCTTTCGGAGCATCATCTGCCGGAACCAGCATTTCCACAAGTTGGGCTGATGCAACAGGGACACAGTTGCCTGCCGGTTACCTGATAAAAATCAGTACTAATTCAAGTATTACTTCACCTGTTGACGGAACATTTGAAGCCGATGATCTCGATTTCTCTGACGGTAACGGAGCAAAAAATGTGCTATTCGGACAGCAAAGTTATGTTTTCGCCGCGTTAATGCCTGGAACAGCCTATTCGTTAAAAATATTCCCTTATACCAATGGAGGAACCCTGGTTGACTATAAAACTGATGGCACCGTTCCTTCGGCAACAGCCAATACCCAGACAATAGTATTATCAAGTAAATTTGATACTGATCTTTCGCCCTGGACTGAATTCAGTGTTACAGGAACACAAAAATGGACTCCTGATCTTACCCATGGAGTAAACGGCTCGGGTTGTGCCAAAATGAGCGGATACGAAGGTGGTGCAAGTTTCGACAATGAAGACTGGCTTATTTCACCCGTTATTGATCTGACAAATATTACGAATACTAAATTCCAATTCTACTCCGCATACAATTATACCGGGGATCCATTGGCAGTTCTGGTTTCGACCGACTATACAAGCGGTGATCCAGGTACAAGCGGCACATGGAATGATATTTCAGCAGCTGCAGTATTTTCGCCGGGAGGCTGGGCATGGACTCCGTCAGGTTACATCAATCTTGGTATTGCTGATGTTGCAAATGTTCATATCGCTTTCAAATACAGCAGTAATGCCACCGAATCGCGCACGTGGGAAATTGACGAAGTTATTGTTGCCGGAAACAGCGGCGTGGGTATAGGTGAAAACGAAAAAGCAAATTATACAACAAGTATTTACCCTAATCCATGCAATGGTTGGTTTAATGCTGAAATCCCTGTTAACAGCAAATTTGTCATCACTATTACAAATGCTCAAGGCTTGACAATAAAAACTATTAACTCTGATACAAAAACATTAAAAGTTGAAACAGCAAGCCTGAGCAGCGGACTCTATTTTGTTACTTTAACCAATACTAAGAGTGGACTGAAAGAAATCCACAAACTTATTGTACGCTAGCAGGTACCAGAATTAGATAATTTCTCAGAGGCTGACATGAAAATGTCAGCCTTTATTATTTTATTCCTTCGATAAATTGAAAAATGCCCGCTGAATTGTTAATTTTGGAGATCGAAATTTAATTTATGAAAAAAATAATTGCAATAGCTATACTGGTTTCCGTTGCCGCGGTTCTTTGGGCACAGAACACCAGCCCTTTACGCCTCGAAATTCCCGCTCCGGTCGGAAGCGACCCCTTTAATTATGTTACAGCAGGAAAATATGGAGTTTGTATTTTTTATCCTACTATTAACGAGACTGACAAGGACAGTATAACCTGGTCTATTTTAATGGTTGATGAAAATCTTAAAGAGTCGTGGCGCAAGCAAGTTCCGCTGCACGAGGATGTTACTTTTTTGAAAAGCTTATCAACGAACGAAGCCATTTATCTTCTTTTTCATGATACAAAAAGAAAAAAAGACGGCAACATATTTGTTTTCATGATCTTACCGCGTTTGAAAATTATAACTGAGCATAAGGGAATAATTCCTGAAAAAGCAGAAGTTGTTGATTTTGAAGTTTCGCACAATACTGCATTTATAGGCTTCAATAACCGGAAAGGACAACCAGGAATCATCGGATTTTCGCTGGTAACCGGTGAAAAAAGAACCTACGATATCACAGCCGAAAAAGATGCCTTATTGCTTGATATATCGATTGATACTGCGCGAAGAGATATTTTCGCTACTTATAAAGTGCAGTTTTCGTCATCGCGTAACCGCTTATATGTAAACCAGTACAATTCGCCCGGAGCCCTTGTAAAAACTCACGATTTCACCGAACAGGCTGAACAGCGCAATTTTAACTCGGCGCAGTATATTCCCATGGGCGAAGGCCGGGGGATTGTTGCAGGAACCTATGGTTTTAATGTAAGCAGTAACCGAAGGCAATACGATTATTATGATTATTATTACAACCGGTATTATTACAACTATTATTCACCGTATTACATGCGGCAATCCAACTACGATGCCAATGAAGACAAAACACCGGTGTCGGACGGATACTATACCGCTAAGGTTAATAACGGGATAGCTGAAAATATTAAGTATTACAATTTTGCGAACTTTACAAACGCTTTCAAATACATAACCGATCCGAGTGCATTGAGGGTAAAAACTAAACCTGCGAAAAAGACTGATAAGTCAGAGGAAAATGCACCATCCGATAATACCAGTGATAATGAAAGAACCATGAACCTGAGGCTGCTGACACATGATGTAATGAGTAATAACGGGCAGTTTATCATCACAGCCGAAGCCTACTCGCCTGAATACCATACCAATACTCAAATGTCCTACGATTATTATGGAAGAGCCTTTCCTACCTCTTACCAGGTATTCGACGGATTCCGCTATTCGCATTCATTTGTAGCCGGATTCGACAGCAGTGGTATGATGCTCTGGAATAACGGAATGGAAATGCGGGATATCCTGACAAAATACCTGAACAGGAAATTAAACTCCCTTTTCATAAACGACGAAATCATTCTCTATTACAATGCCAACAACAAGGTTGCATTTAAAACCATCAAAGGCAGCAATGTTGTCGAAAACACAACATACACAACCCTGGCGCCCAAACGTGCAACCGACCAGCATCTGGATGAATACCTCGGGACAATCCAATACTGGTACGATGATTATTTTATTGCTACCGGCTACGAATCGATACGCAATAATTATCTGGAAACAAATAAACGCAATGTATTCTACCTGAGCAAAATGGCTTTCAGGTAGCAACAATTCTGGTTACTTAAGTAAAAACAGTGATCATTACTTTCAATTTCATCATTTAATAAAATTCAAGAAAATTAAACTACACTTTAAAAAATTAAAATGAAAATTAATCTACACAGAATTCCCTTATTGTCGGTATTGTTGATTTTAACCGCTTTCTACGGAAAGGTTAATGCTCAATGGAATACAAATACGGCAGTAAACCTCCAGATATCAGGCCTGGCAACAGCAGATATGCAGACCGCATCAACAACAGACGGTAAACTTTGGGTAGCATTTTACCACGAAAATGCCGGCAATTATGATATGAGAGCGCAACTTTTTGATGCGAACGGAAATAAATTACTTGGCACTGATGGTGTACTTGTGAGTAATCAACCCTCCGGAAGTGCGACCTTTGTTTTTAATGTATGTGCTGACGGAGCAAACAATCTGATTGTGGGATGCCAGGACGAGCGAAGCGGAATTATGCAATCGGTTTTGTATAAAATTTCGCAGAGTGGGTCACACTTATGGAGTCCGACAGGAATAATTTTAGGCGAAGGGCTGGCTCCATATCCAACAGCCTTAACCAATGGCGAAATAGCAGTTGTGTGGAACGGCTCCGGGAATACCCTTCAATTGCAGAAAATTACAACAGCAGGAGCACTCGCCTGGGCAACACCTATTCCAATTATGGTGAGCGGGAGCACTACAACCCGTGGTCAGCTTGTTGCCAATCTGAACAACAAATTCACCATGGTTTATCAAAAAAGCGCCGGAGGAATATCAACACTTCTTTACGCACAGATGTTCGACAACTCAGGTACCGCTCTTTATGCGCCTAAGCAAATCTGTGACCAAACAACTGCCGGGTACCGCTATTATTCTATTACGGCGGAAGCCGATACCACCTATTTCGGATATTTCAGCTCAACAGGATTCCGTTTTAACTCATTCCTGCAACGTATTAATCCTGGCGGAACTACCCCTTACGGAATGAACGGATCGGCATTTAACACCAGCACTGGTGGTTCCGATAATTACCAGATGACTACAAATATCAGTATTACTCCCGGTTCGCCATACGTTTGGTCAGTATGTTCATTTACTGATCCGAATCAATCGATTTATGGCGTTTATATTCAGAAATTTTTAAAAACCACAGGAGCCAGGCAGTTTACTGACCAGGGCAAAATGGTATATCCGCTTACCGCAGCCAGGAACATGCAGGAAGGCAAATTACAATTGCCCGGTGATGCTCCATTGTTTATGACGTATGATAACTCATACAAAATATATGTAACCAAACTTGATGCTTCAGGGAACTTTGTATGGTCCTATAGTCGTGCCGAAATCAGTTCGACCACGCCGGCATCAGGAAAATCAAGGTATGACTTCGCAAAGGTTGGACCCGACAGATTTGCCGGTGTATGGACTGAAAACCGGGGATCGGGAACTAAGGGCTTTATACAAGGCATTTCGAAAGGCGGTTTGTTTGGAATCGATGTAGCTACCCAGGGAAGTGTACCTGCTACTATTACAGTGCCTGCCGGAACACTGCAACTTGAGGCAACAATTTTTCCTTCCTACGCCAATCAGAATGTTTCATGGAGCATAAGTCAGGGTACAGGCGATGCTATAGTGAATCCTGCAGGTCTTGTTACAGCTTTGGTTAGCGGCACAGTGTGGGCAAAAGCAACTGCTGTACAGGACATTACAGTAAGCGATTCAATCCTGATCACTATTTCGAACCAGGTAGTGCTTCCACCATCCGTAATCACTTTACCGGCAACAAATATCTGGCTTACAGAAGCAAAATTAAACGGATCAGTTAATGCAAATTACTTCAGCAGCGCGGTTTCATTTGAATGGGGACTTACAACTGCTTATGGTAACACAGCCCAGTCTGCACCTGCCCAGGTAACAGGTAACACTGTTGTTCCTGTTATGGTAAACCTCAGCGGACTTACTCCGGGCACGGTATATCATTTCCGTTGCAAGGCTGTAAATGCTGGAGGAACCACTTATGGCGACGATTTAACATTTACGACCAATTGTCAGCTGTCAGGAACCCTTAGCCCGATAACAGGAGCTGCTGCAGTTTGCGCCAATCAAACCGGTGAAGTGTATTCTGTTGCCCCATTTGCTGGCGCAACAGGATATATATGGTCAGTTCCGCAGGGAGCAACCATTTCAGCAGGCAACAATACAAATTCAATAACACTTGATTTTTCAGCGGCTGCACAATCGGGGGAAATTACGGTTTATGCTACTGACGGAACCTGTTACAGTACCACTTCAGCACCATTCGCTGTAAGCGTTTCCTATACGCCTGATGCTGCCGGAGCTATTTCAGGAAACCAGATTGTTTGCGAAGGCGATCAGGGTGTTGT
>CAZOXJ010000035.1:12967-26389 GCA_964583325.1 uncultured Lentimicrobiaceae bacterium | reverse complement strand
TCGTCGAGGGTTTGAATGGTTTTCAGTTCAATGTAACTTGCGCCGCATAGCCAGGCCGAAATAATATTCTGAGCCATTTGTGTATGCGGACCGGCAGCAACACCTAAAGGAGTATTCAGATGCTGTCCGAATATTTCCATCCCAAGTCCGGTGTGGTTTGATGGATTGAAAAACAATATTTCAGGGATACCGAATATTTCCTTTCGCAGCGAATACTCCTCATCAATATGTTTATAAAGTTTTCCGGCTGGAATAGTTGAAAATGCGGCAGAGTGAGTCATTTGGAAAGAAAAGTTTGTTAATTTTAACTTACGTAAAAGTAAGAAATAATTAAAATGGAGGATACTATATTCGGTCAAACTTCATGCATCATCCTTTCGGCTGGAAACTCTGAGCGAATGGGCGAACCGAAAGCATTGTTAAAATTCAGTAAAGACAAAACGTTTATTCAGAAAATCACCGGAACGTATGTTCAATGCGGTGTACGGCAAGTTATAGTTGTTGTAAATAAAGAATTATACAATACAATACAGGAACGTGAGATCCTACTAGTCCCCGAAGTTCAGCTTGTTATAAATTCATTTCCTGAGAAAGGCCGCTTTTTTTCCCTTCAAACAGGAGTGCACAAATTAAAACCAGGGAATTCCTGTTTTTTTCAAAATATCGATAATCCGTTTACTTCGGATCAGGTTCTGATATCGCTAATTCAAAATAAAGAGGGTGCTAGTGTTATTATTCCGGTCTTTCAGTCAGTATCGGGGCATCCGGTGCTTATCAATCCGGTTGTTGTGCAGAAAATTATCGTCCAAAGTGACACTTCGATAAGGATAGATCTGTTTCTTAAATCCTTTGCTTATAAAAAAATCGAGATCGATGAAAACAGGATTCTGACCAATATAAATTCTCCAGAGGATTTTACGGAAGCCGGATTAGGTAAGATAGAGTAACCTATTCCCGAATACTTATAACTTTACGGAAATACAGTAAAAAGCATCACTTTCCGTGTCTGTGAAAAACATTCGGATCTGGCTGAACCAGGCAAAAAAAAAGAGAGCAAACGCCCTCTTTTAAATTTATTTTATGCTGATTTTACTCAGCCAGCACTAGAATCCTGTTTTTCAGTATTTCTGCAACACCGCCTTTTACCTCAAAAAATAAAGTAGCTTTTTTATCATCTATCACTTTTACCCTGCCTTTTTTTAATGCAGCAATCATTGGTGCATGGTTATTCAGTATTTCGAAAGAACCATCAAGCCCCGGCAATTGAGCCAGCGAAACTTCACCTTCGTAAATGGTGGTATCAGGAGTTACAATTTCTATTTTCATTTTTTTTGAGGCTTTTGGGGTTAGGGATTAGGTTTCAGGGAGAAGAACTTCGGTGGCGTAAGGTGAAGGTTGGCAACCCGGAATGTGGTAACCGGAACAAACTCTACTAACTTGTTACAGCTCTATTTTTCTCAAAACACTAATTTCCTGCCAGCATTTTCTTGCCTTTTTCAATGGCTTCTTCTATTGTTCCTACCAGGTTGAATGCAGATTCGGGATACTCGTCCACTTCACCGTCGAGGATCATCTTGAAACCCTTAATGGTATCTTCGATACTAACAAATGCTCCCGGAATACCGGTAAACTGGGTAGCAACAAAGAATGGCTGCGAGAGGAAACGGGCAACGCGGCGTGCGCGGTGAACCACTTGCTTATCCTCGTCAGAAAGTTCGTCCATACCAAGGATAGCAATAATATCCTGTAATTCTTTATAGCGCTGAAGAATTTCTTTCACACGCTGGGCAGTGTTGTAATGCTCCTCGCCAACGATATCCGGATTAAGAATTCGTGATGTGGAATCGAGGGGATCAACTGCCGGATAAATACCTTGCTCAGCAATTTTGCGGTTCAGTACCGTTGTTGCGTCGAGGTGGGCAAATGTAGTAGCCGGAGCCGGGTCGGTAAGGTCATCGGCAGGCACATAAACAGCCTGAACTGATGTAATTGAACCGCGTTTTGTCGATGTAATACGTTCCTGCATCACACCCATTTCAGTTGCCAGTGTTGGCTGATAACCTACTGCTGATGGCATACGGCCAAGTAAAGCCGAAACTTCGGAGCCTGCCTGGGTAAAACGGAAAATATTGTCGATAAAGAAAAGGATATCGCGGCCGCCGCTTTGTTCGTCGCCATCGCGGAAATACTCAGCAACGGTAAGTCCCGAAAGGGCAACGCGGGCACGGGCTCCGGGGGGTTCATTCATTTGACCGAAAACAAGTGTTGCCTGCGATTCGGCAAGTTGAGTATGATCAACTTTCGAAAGGTCCCAGCCACCTTTTTCCATATCTTCTTTAAAAGCATCACCATAATTGATAACACCTGATTCAATCATTTCGCGCAACAAGTCATTGCCTTCGCGGGTACGTTCGCCAACACCGGCAAATACCGACATTCCCGAATAACTCTTGGCAATGTTATTAATAAGTTCCATGATGATAACCGTTTTTCCAACTCCGGCACCACCGAAAAGACCAATTTTTCCTCCTTTTGAATAGGGCTCAATAAGGTCAATAACTTTTATTCCTGTATATAAAACCTCTTTGGAAGTCGAAAGATTTTCGAATTTTGGTGGTTCGCGATGTATACTTGCAACTCTTTCGCGCGAAACGGCAGGCATTCCGTCAATCGAATTTCCAATCACATTAAACAACCGGCCTTTGATGGCATCGCCAATAGGCATTGAAATAGTCATACCTGTTGAAACCACTTCCATACCACGGCTCAAACCGTCAGTAGAATCCATAGCTACGGTACGGACCGTATTTTCACCAATATCCTGCTGACATTCCAGAACGATAACATTCCCTTGCTCATTTGTTACCTCAAGGGCATCATAAATATTAGGAAGAGGAACATTTTCGTCGAAATACACATCAATCACCGGGCCGATGATTTGTGAAATTTTACCGATTATCTTTTGAGCCATATGATTTTTTTTTAGATAGCAAATTTAAAAACAAATTGTAAAGTTTAACGCAATTCCTGGTTATAAATAGGCAGGTTTTTAATTATTTGTCAGATGGCATAGTGTTATCACCGGGCTGTGTAGTAATTTCCTCTCCATTTTCCTCTTTCATTTCGACAGGATTTACATCATGTGAATTAAAAAACTGACGTTGGAATATGACCAAAATCAGCACTCCTGTTGTGATAGCTGAATCGGCAATATTAAAAACCGGACGGAAGAAAATAAAACTCTGTCCCCCCCAGAAAGGTACCCATTGCGGATAAGTTCCTTCGAAGATGGGAAAATAGAACATATCCACAACCTTACCGTGAAGCAAAGTGCTGTAACCTCCTTCGGCTGGCATAAACCTGGCGACATCAAAGTATGTGCTTTCACTGAAGAATATACCATAAAAAGCACTGTCGATGATGTTACCCAAGGCTCCGGCTAAAATCAGGGAAAATGCAAAAAGTACGCCAAAACCGGTTTTTCTATTTGCAAGGTGAATTATGTACCAGGCTAAAAACCCGACAGCTAAAATCCGGAACAAACTCAGTGCAAGCTTACCGTATTCGCCTGCAAACTGAAGTCCGAAGGCCATACCGTTGTTTTCGGTGAAATGAATTATAAACCAATTGCCGGCAACCAGAAATTCCTGGCCAAGGGTCATATTTGTTTTAATCCAGATTTTTAATGCCTGATCAAGACACAGAACAATAAAAACTATTAGAAATGATTTTTTAAGCACGAGATACAGTGTTCCTTAATTATTTCTGTTTCAGTTTGGCTTCCATGCTAAGTGTAGCATGAGGAACGCTGCGCAGTCTCTCTTTCGAAATAAGTTTACCTGTTTCGCGGCAGATTCCATACGTTTTATTCTCTATGCGTACCAGAGCATTTTCGAGGCTTTGGATAAATTTTTCCTGACGGCCTGCCAATCGCGCATTTTCTTCTTTCGACAAAACCTGGTAACCTTCTTCCAATACTTTAAATGTTGGAGAAGTATCCATAATATCGTTTCCCGCGCTGTTAGTATATGCTTCGGTAAGCAATATCAGGTCGTGACGGGCTTTTTCAAGTTTTTCGAGAATGAGCTCGCGGAACTCAGCCAATTCCTCATCCGAGTAATGGGTTCTTCCTTTTTCGTCATTTACTTCTTCCGCTTTCATATGTTCCGGTTTTAAAAGATTTCGATACTAATTTATTTTTGGCAGTTAAATTTTTTCAACGCTAATAGCAACAGTAATGTCATCAGTTAGTTCAAGCGATTCGCAATCCTGAGGAATAGTATCTGAAACAGTGAGTGTTTCAGCCAGTGTTTCCGAGCAAATATAGTTATTAAAGTTTACGATCGCAGTTTCTACTAAATCATTTTTTTGCAGCTGCAGTTTTATTTTATCGGTAACCTCGAAACCACGGTCCTTGCGGATATTTTGTATACGATTGACCAGTTCGCGGGCTATTCCTTCCTGCCAAAGTGGTTCAGATACAGTGATATCTAAAGCTACAGTAAGCGTTCCCTGGTTAGCAACTACCCAACCTGGAATATCTTCAGTAATGATATCAACATCCGAAAGAAGCATTTCAACAGTTTCGCTGCCGATTTGAAGGTTTAACTGACCTTTGGTTTCAATAGTGCTGATATCAGCCTGTGTTAATTCTCCGACTGCTGCAGCGATTTCCTTCATCAGTTTACCATACCGCGGACCGAGGGTTTTAAAATTCGGCTTTATCTTTTTAACAAGGAAACCTGCTGATTCATCAAGGTATTCCAGTTCTTTAACATTAACTTCGCTGAGTATGAGCCCGCTGACTTTTTCGAGTTGTTCCTTAACATGCTCGCCTGAAACAGGGATCAGGATTTTTTGTAGTGGCTGCCTAACGCGCAGATTTGTTTTTTTGCGCAGGCTCAGCACCATACTCGAAATCTGCTGAGCAAGTTGCATGCGTTCTTCCAGTTGTTTGTCGATTTTACTTTCATCGGTAACCGGGAAATCGGTAAGATGTACGGACTCGGATTTATCACGTCCCGAAACTTCGTTGAGATCGATAAAAAGCCTGTCCATAAAGAACGGAGCAATGGGTGACGCAAGCTTTGCCACCACTTCGAGACAGAGATACAAGGTTTGGTAAGCAGATATTTTATCGTTTGTATAATCGCCTTTCCAGAAACGGCGACGCGACAAACGAACGTACCAATTGCTGAGGTGCTCGTTTACAAAATCGGAAATCAGACGCCCGGCGCGGGTTGGTTCATAATCTGCGAAAGCTTCGTCCACATTTTTTATCAGGCTGTTGAGTTCCGATTGTATCCAGCGATCGATTTCAGGTCTTTCGGCAAAAGGAATTTCTGCTTCAGCAAACCTGAACCCATCGATATTAGCATACAACGCGAAAAAATTATAGGTATTATATAACGTACCGAAAAACTTCCGTTGTACTTCGGCTATGCCTTCGAGGTCGAATTTTAAGTTGTCCCAGGGCTGCGAATTGGTAATCATATACCAGCGTGTGGCATCAGGACCGTATTTTTCGAGTGTTTCGAAAGGATCAACTGAGTTTCCAAGCTTTTTCGACATTTTGTTGCCGGTTTTATCCAGCACAAGCCCGTTGGAAATTACATTTTTAAAGGCAACCGAATCGAAGGCCAGCGTTGAAATGGCATGCAGGGTATAAAACCAGCCGCGGGTCTGATCCACACCTTCCGCAATCAGGTCGGCAGGGAAATACTCGGGATGACCATCGTTTTTCTCAAACGGATAATGGAACTGTGCATAAGGAACAGCACCTGAATCGAACCATACATCAATAAGGTCGGTTTCGCGAATCATTTTTTTACCTGTTGCCGACACCAGGAAAATATCATCAACGTAAGGGCGATGAAGATCAAATGAATTGTAGTTTTCGGCTGAATTATTGCCAGGCTCGAAACTTGCATACGGATTTAGGGTCATAAAACCAGCAGCGATTGATTTCTCAATTTCAGCTTTCAGCTGCTCAACTGAACCGATGCAGATTTCTTCGCTGCGGTCCTCGCTCACCCAAATCGGAAGAGGGGTTCCCCAATAGCGTGAGCGTGACAGGTTCCAATCCACGAGGTTTTCGAGCCAGTTGCCGAAACGTCCGGTTCCGGTGGCTTCGGGTTTCCAGTTGATGGTTTTGTTGAGCTCAATCATACGGTCTTTCAACGCTGTAGTGCGAATAAACCACGAATCGAGCGGGTAATAAAGTATAGGTTTATCGGTACGCCAGCAATGCGGGTAAGTGTGCTCGTATTTCTCGGTTTTAAAAGCGCGGTTTTCTTTTTTGAGTTTAACGATGATATCCACATCCACATTTTCGTCCTTTTGCGGATCGCCATCCTGGGCATATTCAGACTTAACAAAACGGCCTGCAAATTCGCCCATTTCTTCGGTAAAACGTCCGGTTTTATCAACCAGTGTAAGCGCTCCTATGCCATTTTGCTTTGCAACTTTAAAGTCGTCGGCACCAAAGCTTGGCGCGATATGCACTATTCCGGTTCCATCCTCGGTAGTTACAAAATCGCCGGT
Source organism: uncultured Lentimicrobiaceae bacterium (assembly GCA_964583325.1). Taxonomy (GTDB): domain Bacteria; phylum Bacteroidota; class Bacteroidia; order Bacteroidales; family UBA4417; genus UBA4417. Next base: position 19,846 of record CAZOXJ010000035.1, on the reverse strand, counting down.
GATAACCATAAACGCATCGCCGGTTTCGGGCTGAGCATAGGGTAAGAGCTGTTCGTAACGAAGACCTGCCAGCTGAGCACCGGTAAATTCGGAAAGTATTTCGAATGGAATAACTTTTTGCCCGGGAACATACTCATTCATAGCCATTTCAGCATTTTTCTCAGGGAAATATTTGCTCAGAAGCGGCTTGCCTACAACAACTTTAATAGGTTCGTAAGTATATGGATTGAAGGTTTTTACCAAAACGTATTCAATGTTTTTGCCAACTGCCAGCGCCGTATTTGAAGGCAAAGTCCAGGGAGTAGTAGTCCAGGCAAGTATAAAAACATCGGTTTTATCTTTCCCAAAAAGCAAAGGAATCAGATCGTGGCCGGTATCCTTGCGCACTTTAAACTGGGCTACCAGCGTATTATCTTTAACATTGCGGTAGCTTCCGGGCTGGTTCAGCTCGTGTGTACTGAGGCCGGTTCCGGCGGCAGGCGAGTAAGGCTGAATGGTATAGCCTTTATAAACCAGGCCTTTTTTGTAAAGTTCGGAGAGCAGGTGCCAGCAGGTTTCGATATAGGTATTATCGAAAGTGATGTAAGGATTATCGAGATCGACCCAGTAGCCTATTTTCAAAGTAAGTTCATCCCAGCGGTCTTTGTATTTCATTACTTCGCTGCGGCATGCTTTATTATAATCGTCGACACTTATTTTTTTACCAATGTCTTCCTTGGTAATTCCAAGTGTTTTTTCAACGGCAATTTCGATAGGCAAACCGTGGGTATCCCAACCTGCTTTGCGTTCGACAAAAAATCCTTTTAAAGTTTTGTAACGACAAAAAATATCTTTGATAGCACGGGCCATAACATGGTGAATACCAGGCATTCCGTTGGCCGAAGGCGGTCCTTCGTAAAAAATATAGGGAGTATGTTCGCTGCGGTTTTCAAGGCTTTTCTCAAAAATACGGTTCTCGTTCCAGAAATCGAGTACTTCGTTTCCGATGCGGGTTAAGCTAAGTTGTTTGTATTCAGTGTATTTAGTTCCCATGAGGAGGTAATTTAAGCTGATTTTTTAAAGGCTGCAAAGTTACAATAAAAAGTGATATAAAAAAGGGCTGAGTTTGTGTGCTTTAAGGAGTTAATGCGACACTATTAAACTGTTGGTTTTTTTGAAATGAAATCATCATGTGAAAGGAGCAAAATGACTTAATTTTGAAATACATTTAATAGCAAACCCGATAGCACAGGGATTGGTTTGGCAGATTACAAAAACATTCGTTAATCAAGATTATGCCACGAAACTACATTTTGGTTTGTGCGCTGCTGGGTCTCCAATCCTGCATAAACCGGGCTTATCGATTTTACAAATTGCGGAGCCAGGTTCTTAAAATATATTGCTATACATTATACTGTTGATATTATGCAGATTATGTGGTCTTTATCCGGATGAATTTTGAAATTACACGCTTTGAACTTTAAAAATGTACATTCCAAATCAAGACGCCGGACAGTATAATTCAACCTGAACCAGAGGTATTATCTGGTTAGATCAGTCACAAAAAAGCCCCTTCAAATTTTCAAATGAAGGGGCTCCTGAATGATCTGATTTCCTTACTTCACTTCCAACACTTTATATCCCCATGCTTCAATATTCATAGGTTCTTTCTTAACTATTTTGGTTTCTGCGCCTGTAAATGCATCTTTATATGATCCATTTACAATATCACCTTTAACTGCAACAGAAACTGGCGAAGCAGACAGGTTTATAATTACAAGCACTTTTGTATCCCCTTTTACACGCAAAAAACTTAGCACTTTAGAAGGTTCCGTATTTTTAACCTGTTCAAAAGTTCCTCCATAAGGAGCATTCCAGAGGGCTTCGTTGCTGTGTTTCAAAGCATTCAATGTTTTATAAAATGGCGAAAAATCAGCCAGGGCCCAGTTGATGGTGTCTTTGGTAAAAAATTTCAGGCGGTGGTTAAGTCCCGCTTCCTGACCGCTGTAAATCAAGGGTATACCCGGAAGTGTATAGGTTAATACCGCAAATGCATTTTCGCCTGCGCCGAATTTCTCCTGGGCAGTTCCGTTCCATGAATTTTCGTCGTGATTGGTAATGAAATTCATCTGGAATGCATTTTCAGGCATTATTGAATCCATCTTTACAACCTGACGGGCTATTTTATTTACTGAATCTTTTCCCTGGGCAACATTGTGCATTACATGATGCATGCTCCATCCGTAATTGGCATCAAAAGCTTTTATGCAAAGCTCAGGGTGGTCTTCGTTTTCGGCAAGCATAAACATGGGTTTTACCTTTTCGAGTTCCACACGGGCCGTATCCCAGAAATCAACAGGCACTTCACCTGCTACATCGCAGCGGAAACCATCAATATCGCAATTGGTGATCCAGTATTTCATGGCATCGATCATGGCTGCACGCATATCCTTGTTTTCAAAATTCAGTTTTGCAACATCAGTCCAGTCGAAAGGGGCCAGAATTTTTCCGGTGCTATCCTGAACATACCAATCCGGGTGCTCGGTAATCCAGGCATTGTCGCGCGAGGAATGGTTTGCCACCCAGTCGATAATAACTTTGAACCCCATTTCATGCGCTTTGGCAACCAGGGCTTTAAAGTCAGCCTCATTACCGTATTCAGGATTTATTCCTGTGTAATCTTTAACGGAATAGTAACTGCCAAGGCTTTCCGTATAGCCATCCGGAATTTTACGATCCACAATTCCAATCGGGTGAATGGGCATAAACCAGAGGATATCGACACCCAGTTCTTTCAAACGTGGAAGGTTAGCCTCAAAAGCTTTGAAAGTGCCTTCGGGTGTATATTGGCGGACATTTACCTCGTAGATAACAGCGTTTTTAGCCCAATCGGGATAATTGGCTTTTACTTCGGGGCCGGCAGGTTTCGTTTTACATGCAGGAAACAGGAAGGATATGCAGCAAAGCATAAGGAAGGATTTGGTTAATGTTTTCATTTTTTATTGGTTTTGGGTGATTGAATGCCTGTAGAGACGTTCGAATCGAACGTCTCCAGGCATTTCAAATATAATTAATTTTTCAATGATTTTAATTTATTATTGCGTAGGAGACGCGCGGATCGCGCGTCTTTACGCTGTTGCCGATGGAGACGCGCGGATCGCGGTATCAAGAGACGCGAGCATCGCGGTATCAGGAGTCGCGAGCATCGCGGTATCAAGAGACGCGAGCATCGCGTCTTTACAGAGGAGACGCGAGCATCGCGTCTTTACTGTTGTATGCTGCCAGTGATATCGATATTGAGAGGTTTCCCATCCCAGGTAAAGTTTACATACAGCCAATTTTCGTCATATGTACAGTTTGTTTTCTCCCCGGCAGGTTTTCCTTTTTCGGGTTTGATTTTCATTCTTTTACCATTCACTTTAACCGCCGAAGGCATATCATTCATCCTGATCTCAAAACGCATTGCACGGGTTGAAGGCATTCCTTCCCACGATCCTGTTTTGGTAATGTTGACTGTGGTCTTATCTGATTGGCTTGAACCCTGGTATGTGATAAGTTCGTATTTCCCATCGCTCAACGATTTGCTGTCTAATCCATTATCTTCAAATTGCATGAAATTGGATTTCCCGGAAGGATAATACCGCACCACATAATTATCTGCCTTGTAATAATCGGTGGAAGTGAGGGATTTTGTCATTGGGATAAAACTTCCCTCCTTAGCAAATATGGGAATATTTTCGATGTTCAGCGGGAAGTCAATCCATGATTTTCCTGTGTACTCTTTGCCTGTGTGAAAATCGAACCATTGACCTTCAGGCATATAAACCCGTTGAACCTGCTTTCCCTTTTCGATTACCGGTGCAACAAGCAGATTTTCGCCCCACATATATTGGTTTTCAATAGTACATGCGGCTGTATCGCCGGGAAACTGATAAAAAAGCGGACGCATCAAAGGCGACCCGGTGGTAGCATTCTGATAGGCGAGCGTATAATTGTAAGGGAGCATTGCGTAACGCAGTTTCATATAGTTACGAACAATTTCCTGGGTTTGGCTGCTCCAATAAACGGGCTCACTCGGATGCCCCGAACCATGTGGCCTGAGTATGGGTGTAAAAACAGCAAACTGCAGCCAGCGGGTATAAAGGTCATCGTCCTTTACGCCTTGCGCAAAACCTCCCGCATCGGAATGAATATACCCAAGACCGTTCATTCCCATGGTTAGCAATAATGGAAGCTGGGCCTGTAATCCGCCCCAACTGCGCGAAACATCGCCTGTCCAGGGATAGGCGGCATACCGCTGTGAACCAGCAAACCCGGAACGCTGCAGGTGAAATAAACGTGTATTGGGATAATTTTCGGCATATTTTTCGAACAACATTTTATCCCAGTAATGGCCATAAATATTATGCACCTGGTCGGCTTTGCCATTTACATGATAAATATCCGAAGGATGGCTTTCGGGTTCACCCAGATCGCCCCACCAGGCTGCGATGCCCATGTCAATCTGTTTTTTATATTTCTCCCAGAACCAATCACGGGCTTCGGGTTTAAAAATATCGATCAGGCTTCCGGCACCGAAGTAAAATTGTTTGTCGATATAGGTTTTGCCTGTGCTATCTGTTACAAAAACTCCTTTTGCAGCTGCTTCGGCATGATTAGCAACAGTATCAATAACATAAGGCTCAGTGATCAGGATTGTTTTTATTCCCTGCTTTCTGAATTTTGCGATCATTCCGGCCGGATCGGGCCATGCTTTCTTGTACCAGTCGAGTTTACCTAGATGCCCCTGTATGCTATCGCCAAACCAGTAAAAATCGAGGATTATGGCATCCATCGGGAAATCCTTTTTCAGCATCATCGTAACAATACTGTCGGTTTCTTTCTGATTGCGGTATGCCATGCGACTTTGCAGGTTTCCCAAAGCCCAGCGAGGAGGCAAAGGCTGACGACCGGTAAGTTGTGTGTATGATTCGGAAATTTCGGGAAATGAACTCCCTGCAACCAGGTAATAACGTGCTGTTCCGCCTATGGCATTCCACTCGGTAACAGTGGGCTCGGTAAAACCAATATCTATAAATCCTTTCTGTGGATTATCAAAAAGTATGGCGTATTTGCGCGACGAAATGGTCATCGGCACTGAATAATTGAGCATAGTTGCACCATATTCGTAGCCATAAAACGGCCTGTTGTAAAGTTGGAGTTTTTTGCCGCGGCGATCCATTGGTATGGCCCGTTCACCAGTTCCATATACTTTTTCGCCGGGTTTCAGCGAAAAGCGTATTCCGGTATTGCCCGGTTTACTGAAGAAGCCGCTTTCTTCGCTCAATAATGTGTCGCCTTTATAAATATAAGTCAGGTAAAAAGGCTCGGCATTTGCAGTTATGGTCATACTTCCGGCACGGAGAATATAGCCATTTGAAACCTGCTGCGAAGTGAGCGAAACTTTTCCGGGCTTCAGAATAACAGAATGCGAAGGATCGGCTTCCAAAATTCCTTCCGGGAAATACGTTACTTCAATAAGGCTTTCGGAATAGGGTTTTAACACGATTTTGCCTTTATCGGTGAAAATATTCCACAATGTCGGAAGTTGTTCAATCCTGACAAGTTTATGTACTTCACGGTTCCCGGCTGTTGCTTCCTGAACTTTTGGCACATATCCGTTTACCGGGACAACAATATCATCGTTTTCTTTCGTTTTCCCGACAAGGGTTCCATCCTGGTTACGGAAAACATAGGCAAGCTGGTTGGCAACATCTTCAGGGCGCAGTTTGTAAAAAGTGTTTATTACGAAGCGAAAAGAGTAAAGGTTTTCGCCTTCACGTTTCATCAGCACACTTTTATCATCCTTTCCCCAGTTGCCGACTACATATTTCCAGTCGTGCCCGTCGAGGCTCTTGTTGGTGATAACACCGGTGTGAAGGTAAACAACATCACCCAGATCTTTTAAAGCTTTGTTGCCTTCGGAAGCGTTGAAAAACAAAGTAACCGAATCTGTAACTGCAGGGTTTTCGGGGACAAGCCAGATGAGCTGGGCATTTGCGCTGCAGGCCAAAAAAAACAGAAGTCCTGAAAACAGTGTCCTTCGCATAGCAAGGCAGGAGGTACTAAATTTTATTGTTAGATTTTTCATTGTCTGAAATAAAGATGAATGCTACTTCATTTGTCTTCGGGGAAGTAAATATATTCTAAGGCCTATTTGCTGATTAAAGTTTCAACTTTAAGCCAAGGTAATAGGTTCGTGCAAGAGGGTAAACATTGAACTCATCGATACCGGTTTCGTTGTTACTGACATCAGGTGCCGGATCGGAACCGGAATAGTTTGTTAAGGTAAACAGGTTGGCGGCCCCTGCATACAATCGCAGACTTCCCTTGCGGGATGAAAACAAATTGCTGAAAGTGTATCCTGCAGTAAGATCTTCAATACGCAAATAGGTGGCATTCTCAAGATAAAGATTACTTAGCTCACGGAAGCGTTGACCGTTATTAAAATTACTCACAGCCTCCTGTAAAACATTTTGCTCAGGAAGCAACTCCGGCGTGGAAAGCATCATTCGTGTTGCATTATAAATGCTGTGGCCTCCGACTGCACGTATGTTAAGAGTGATATCAATTCCTTCAAAAACCTGTAAGGTATTTTGAAAACCAAGTTCCCATGAAGGAATAATTTGTTCTTCCCTGACCCTTTTGGCTGAGCCCAGATTGTCAGTATAATTTCCGGAAACTGATTCGTAAAGCGGACTTCCCTGATAGTATTGCCCGGTATGAGCAGGAAGGTAAAAGTTTACCGCCGGATTTCCGGATGACAATACCTGCGTATAATTTTCATAACCAGCATTTCCGGTAGCAAGATACCCCATGTGCATCAAATATTGATCCCCGGTGTAATCCATATTGTTAGTC
>CAZOXJ010000035.1:0-12867 GCA_964583325.1 uncultured Lentimicrobiaceae bacterium | reverse complement strand
AAGATACCCCATGTGCATCAAATATTGATCCCCGGTGTAATCCATATTGTTAGTCCAGAAACTCATTGCAGGAATCCATTTCATTTTGGATTTATTAATTGCAATAGCAGATAGCGAAATTTCGACTCCACTATTTTTAGTTTTTGCCATGTTTTTTAATCCAATTGGAGTTAAATTTGGTGGCATAGGTTGGGCAAAATACCCAAAAATATTATCGGAAAAGCGGTAATAGTAGCCAATACTGCCAGATAAACGATTTTTAAATATACTGAAATCAACTGAAGGAGAAATTTCATTATAAATCTCAGGAGCAAACATATCCTGTTCGTACTGGTATAACAATGTACCAAATGGCATTGATGTATTTTTTCCGTATGCAAGTTTTACGATCAATTTGTTTAAGCCAGATGCTCCGGATAAAAATGTTTCGTTATGAAGTTTCCATCCTGCTAAAAGAGAATAATTAAAAACATTATATTTTACTGGTTGATAACGTGTTGAATCGTTTGGCTCACTATAATAAGCTTGTCCTTCGAAGCTTGCATTCAATTCAGTAAAATAACGGTTATTGTATTCGTAAAGAAATGATGTATATACATTATTAAATTCCTGCTGGTAAGCTGACGAATTTTTTATGTTAAGGTAATCATTATGAAATTCGGATTCATAATGATCAACATTTAAATAATACGTATAGCCCAGGGATGCTTGCAGGTTATTTTTATTGGTAAAAGTTCGTTTAAACTCCATGTAAGGGGTTATATTAAGCCGCTCCTTGTTAATTTGTTTGTTATTATCGATAGCATACGAAAAATACGGAAGTGCATTTTTGCTTTGGTGGTATTTGAAAGTAGTATTACTCCTTTGATAACCCAATCTGACACCGGCTGACAGATACCCGGTCAGTGAATAGGAACCATTGAAGCCGATGCGGCTGTTTCGCAAAGAGCTTTTATTGTCAATGTATTCGATAAGTGCCAGCGGGTTACTGTACTTGAAACTGCGCCGTGGCTGTGCATAAGTCCCATCAGTATTATAAACCGGGTCGGTAGGATTAAAAATAAGTGCATTATATAAAACATTCAGACCCAAATCGCCGTCATATGAAAAAAGACTGGCTTCCTGCATGCCATATGCACCTGAAAGGCTAAGCGATAACCGGCCTTTGAGCGCTTTCTGCGAAATCAGCAGGTTTCCACCGCTTTGTTTTCTTTCAGTACCATTTATAAGGCCGGGGACATCCAAAAATAAAACAGAAGCTTTATAAGCTGTATTATTCACGGTTCCTGAAACGGTGAGGTTATAGGTCTGCGAAAATGTATTCCTGAAAATTTCATCCTGCCAGTCGGTTTCAGAGCCCCCGTCAACAGCATACGGGAATAACTCATCTGTCGTTTCACGATATTGGGAAGCATCCAATACATTGTATTTTCGTGTGAGTGTATTAAGTGCGATCTGGCTGCTGAAATCAATATTTATTTTTTTGCCTTGAGGTGCGCCCTTTGTGCTGATGAGTATTACTCCGTTGGCCCCCGAACTTCCATAAGGAATGGTAGCTGCAATATCCCTGATAATTTCGAATGACTGTATATCATCAGCCGAAATATTTGATGGATCAACGCCCCACACTCCGTCAACAACATATAAAGGTTCCGTAGAACTGAACGGGTTCATCCTGCCGCGAATAACAGCCGTGCTGAAAGTTGACGGATCACTTCCCTTTTTACCAACCATTACTCCGGGCACCTTGGAAGTAATACTCCGGAGCGGTTCGGACAAGTAACCGTTATTCTGGTCACCAATGGTAATGGTGGTGGATAACGTTTTCTGAATCTCGACGAAAGAAGTATCCCGCTGAGAAACTGCACTAAAATTAAATAGCAGAATAATAGAAATACTTAGAATAGAAATTTTGAGAAATTTTGACATGTGCTTTTGGGCTTTACGAGTATCCGTTTTTTTATTGTGAGTAGTTAAGAAGTTATCCGCACTAGTCTATTATCTCTGCAACTCAATAATCTTAACACTTTTAGCCGGTACTTCTATTTTGTTGAGGTCCTTAATCTGGCTACCGGTAAAAATATCTCTTCCGCTTTTATAGCCGCTCAGGTTTTCTCCGAAACGGCTGGTGGTAAGTGTTTTAAGATACTTTTCGTTGTTATTGATTATCACCATAACCGATTCTTTTCCTAAAGTGCGGAAATAAACATACATGCCATCTTCGGGGATATAATGAGTGAGTTTCCCTTCCAGAACTATCTTGTTGCCTTTGCGCCAGGTAAAAAGTGCTGACATATAATCTTTCATATCTTTCTGTTCAGGGCTGAGGTTTTCGCCTGTGAACACATTCACCTCGTCACCCTGCCAGCCACCGGGGAAATCCTTACGCTTGCCGGGATCGCCTTCGAGCGTACCCCTGTCGAGGAGCGCTTCGGTTCCGTAATAAATCATAGGCATGCCGCGGGTAGTGGCAAGGAAAGCAAGCGCCATTTTTACATTTTCGGGTGTTCTTAAAACCGGGAATGTGCGTTCAATATCATGGTTATCGGCAAAGGTGATCAGTTTGGATGGATCGCTGTAAAGGAAATCCTGTGAAAGCAATTCGTATAATCGGGCCAGACCGGTATCCCAGCCTTCATTTTCGGTAAAGGCTTTCTGTATCGCCATCATGAGTGGGAAATCAAAGGCATGAGTGAGGTTCGACCGGTAGCCGTCCTTATTATTTTTATTATCCAGCCAGTAACTGATTTGAGGCGGATAGTTTATCCATGCTTCGCCAACTACATTGAAATTCGGATATTCCTCACGTAAGGCTTTCATCCATTCAGCCATAAAATCTTTATCCGGATAGGGATAAGTATCCTGGCGGATTCCATCCAGACCGGCAAATTCAACCCACCATATACTGTTCTGGATCAGGTAATTGGCCACATATGGGTTTTTCTGATTGAAATCGGCCATGGTAACATCAAACCATCCGTTGGCCATCTTCTTTTCGTCGTATTGCGAGCGATACGGATCGGTGATAACACCTCCGCGGTAATTGGAACGGGTAAATTCGGGCCATTGGTTTACCCAGTCATTGGTTGGCAGGTTCTTCATCCAGTACGAATTGGTTCCGAAATGATTAAAAACCATGTCCATTACCACTTTAATTCCTTTTTTATGTGCAGCATCCACCATCAGACGGTAGTCGTCGTTGGTGCCGAAACGCGGATCAACTTTGTACAGATCAGTGATGGCATACCCGTGATACGAGTATGCAGGCATATTGTTTTCAAGAAAAGGGGTACACCACAAAGCGGTAACACCAAGTTTCGACAGGTAATCGAGGTGTTCGGTAATTCCCCTGATATCGCCGCCGTGGCGACCGTTAGGATTGGTGCGGTCGGCCTTTTCGAGCATGCCCGGCATATCGTCGTTATTGGGATCGCCGTTGGCAAACCGATCGGGCATAATAAGGTACATCATATCGGCTGTGGTGAAACCCGCACGTTTGGATGATCCGGTTAAACGTGCCTTCAGTTCGTATTTATAATTGATCAGTACAGTTTCCTTTTCCATAAAATCAATTGAAACCATACCCGGTTTGGCGCTGTTGCCGATAACCAGATCAACAAATAAATAGTCGTTGCCGGTACTTACCGAGTTTTTAACTTTCACTCCGTTATACTCAATTACAGCTTTGGTTTTGCCGATATCTTTCCCATGGACCATCAGTTGAAGGGTGTTATTTTTCATACCTGTCCACCAGAAAGGAGGTTCCATATGATCGATTGACACCTGTGCGAAAGCAGTGCGGAAAACTAAAATGCTTATAATAAGCAGGGAGATATTTTTCATTGGTTTGAGATTTGGTTTGGCAAAGATATAAGAAAAGAAACCATATAAAATAGATGATTTTGATGCAATCGTTTGCGGGAGAGAAAATTAAGGGGAAATTCAATTATTCCCTTGTTGAAATAAATTATACCACTCATTCGATATTAACTTTAGTGGAAATCTTAAAACTGTTAGGTCGCTCTTCTCAACTTCACGTTATACGGTTATAGCCTTAAAAATTCATAAGCAGGTATAACCTCAACGTTAAACCCGGCTTCTTCAATACGATCCGAATTGGAAAAAGTTACAATCCTTGCTGTTTGCAGTTTAAAAAAACGCATGGCTTTATGCAGTCCGCCTAATTCGCGCTGTAAATTATCGGGGGTAAGCTCGTAACATACCTGAACCAATTCAACAACTTCACCATTTTTCATCGCTACAAAATCGCATTCGCCTTTTTCATCAAAATAATACAGTTCAGTATATTTTCTTCTTAAATGCAGGAATATCAGATTTTCCAGTTTTCGTCCTGCATTCTCTGTAAGGTTAGTAGAAACCACATTTACCAAACCTAAATCGATGGCATATACTTTTCGTGGATTAATAAGCTGCGCCTTGGTGGAATGGCTGAACATAGGCAGAAACGACACCAGATAGGAAAGTTCCAGATGTGAAAACCAACTTAAAACCGTACTTGTTGCTCCTATGGAAAGGGGTTGCTTGAGTTTAGTCGCGGAAATGCGGTTGCCAATATTTGAAATCAGGTAATTGGCTAAGCGATGCAAACTTTTAATATCCTTAATTCCATAACGGGTAACTATGTCGCGGATGAGAATATCGTCGAACAAGGTGGCAAGCTGCTCTTCATCACCATTTTTAACAAATTCAGGAAAACCTCCGGTTTGCATATACTTTGCTAAACTTTCAGAACCTGGAGACAAGTGCAGAAATGTCAGAAATTCGGTATAGGAAAAAGGGAAAAGCTCTTGAGTAATGTGTCTGCCGGTCAGACGGGTTCCCAGTTCTTTACTGAGCAACGAAGCATTTGATCCGGTGATAACCACATGAAAATCCTCATCTAATTTCTGACGTACATACATTTCCCAGCCTTCTACCAATTGTAGTTCATCAAAAAACAGTATCTTGGCTTCTTTGCGTTCAATTATTTTGTCTAACCGCACGAAATCCGATAATGTGAATTCGTACAATTGAGGTGATTCGAAATTAAGAAAGAAGACAGATGAGTCATCCAGTTCTTTTATCATTTGCATTAAAAGTGTGCTTTTACCACAGCGTCGGACTCCTGATATGATCAAGGCATGGGATGATAAACTTTGAGTAGCAGGCATGAGTTCCCGCTTTAATCCGGTGTGCCGGGTTGCGAAACGCATTTTTTGTTGTTCAGCAACATGCTCTATTACAGACTCTAAAATCATACAACTTAATATTGTTTGATACAAAGATACAATATTGTTCGATTCCATCAAACACTTTTGTATTTTATCGGACTACAGAATGTCTCATTATATGCAAAGTGGATATCACAGTTTGTGACATCCAATTAAAACTTTACATTTGTAATATCTAATCAAATATATGAGTAACAATGGAAATCAACTCATGATAGCCGAAGAGAGGGTAATCTCAAAAATATACTTTATCCGGGGATATAAAGTAATGATTGACAGAGATCTGGCTGAATTATATGGTGTTGAAACCAGAGTCTTGAATCAGGCTGTAAGGCGCAATGAAAAACGTTTTCCGGAAGACTTTATGTTCCAAATGTCGAGGGAAGAAATGGCAGATTGGAAATCACAATTTGTGATATCCAACAGCGAAAAAATGGGGTTAAGGAAGCCCCCTTTAGTTTTTACTGAACAGGGAGTAGCAATGTTATCAAGCGTTTTAAACAGTGAGCGAGCAATAATGGTAAATATCCAGATCATAAGGGTATTTACAAAAATGCGTGAATTGCTATCTTCGCACAAGGAGATATTACAAAAACTTGAACGGTTCGAAAAGAAAGATATTGAACAGGACGAAAAACTCATGCTCATATTTGAATACCTCAGGCAGTTTGAAGAAGCTAAACAACAGGAATCAGAACAAAAAGAACGCACCAGGATTGGGTTTAAATCCAGGCAAAAATAACTGTTGGTGTGAATTTAAGTACCCGGATCATGTATAAAAACCCTGAAACACAAATCGAAGTATCCAGCCTTCTCCTCTTTCACCTGGAGCATTAAAATTGAAGTCTGCTTGTGGCAATAAAGTTAAATACTTATGTCCTCTATTTAAGATTTTTTAAAACGGCATTTAAGTTAATTCATAATGAAAATACGGATAACAACTCTTCTCAGCCTTGCTTTTATGACCTGTGCCTCCGCTCAGCAAATATATAATCCACTCGAAAAAAACAACTACCAAAAAGTTACCTCCTACGAAGAGTTGACCGATTTTGTAAAGCAACTGGACGAAAAATCGGACCTGCTGAAAGTCGAAACTATTGGCCAATCCATGCAGGGAAGGAACTTGTATGCAATGAAATTTTCTTCATCGGAATTTGGCCGGGACAAGTCGAAAATAAAAGTGCTGTTTTTTGCCCAGCAACACGGCAACGAACAATCCGGTAAAGAAGGTGCTTTGCTGCTGGCGCTAAACCTGTTGAAACCGGAAAATCAATATCTATTCGATAAAATCGATTTTGTACTTATTCCTCAGGTTAACCCCGATGGCTCGGAAGCGAATAAAAGGCGTAACGGCAACGATATGGATCTGAACCGTAATCACCTTATTCTTACCGAACCTGAAACACAGGCTCTGCACGTTTTTTTCGATAAATACCTGTTCGAAGTAAGTATGGACGTGCATGAGTATTCCCCTTATGGAGGAGAGTGGGAAAAATACGGCTACCGGAAAAATGCAGATGTAACGCTGGGTGCAACCACCAACCCGAATGTATCGGAAAATATCAGAACCCTTTCCAATAACGAAGTCTTACCGTATGTGCTGAAATCGCTGAGCTTAAATAATTTCAGTTCGTTTGTGTATTGCCCGGGTGGGCCGCCTGAACAGGATTACATCCGTCACAGCACATTTGATGTTAACGACGGCAGGCAGAGCCTGGGCATTCAAAATACACTGTCGTTTATACAGGAAGGAATGAACGGCACGGATATGCTGCTCGAAAATATAAAACACAGGTCGGAAGGGCAGATGCAGGGAATGCGCGCAATGCTCGAATATGTGTATCTTCATAAAAATGAAATTAAGAAAACGGTTGCTTCATCGCGAAAATCACTTATTTCAGGAAAATCGAATCCAAAGGTTTCCATACAATCGGAGCATGTAAGTAACGGCCAGAAACTAACGCTTCAGCTTTTTTCATATTCGACGCTAAGGGATACAACTGTAATTGTTTCGGATTACCGTCCTGTTGTAAAATCGGTTTATGACGTAACAAAACCCGCCGGGTACCTGATTCCAAAAGCGAGTAAAGAACTAGTGGAATGGGTTGGAAAGCATGCGTTTGTTACAGCGGATTTTAAACCCAAAAAAGGTCAGAAAATTGAACAATACACTATCACCGGTATTGATTCCATCGATTTTGAGAGAGACATAATTGTTGACCCTAATGTTGAAACTACCGAATTTTCAGGCGAAATTACACCGTCCGGATATTTGTATATCCCAACAAATCAGCTGAAGGGCAACTTTATTGTTTTGGCACTTGAGCCAAAATCAATGCTTGGGCTGGTAACTTACAAACAATATGAGCATTTGCTTAATATTGGGGAACCGTTTCCGGTGCTCAGGGTAATTAAAGGCAGGAACGTACATCATTAAACAAAAAAAAAATTGAATTGCCATAGTAAAGACGTGCGATCGCACGTCTCAATGGCTAAACAAAAAATAATAATATATTGCCGATGAAAAGACGTGCGATCGCGCGTCCCTACGACAATCAAAAAAAACAAATCATTATGAGAATAGACCGAATTGAACTCCGCCACACCAAAATGATCCTGGTAACTCCTTTTGTTACCTCAATGGGTACCGAATATGATGAACAGCACATTATGGTGCGTGTTGATGCCGAAGGCGTAACCGGATGGGGCGAGTGTGTCGCCGAAGAAACTCCTTTTTATTCGTACGAAACCGTGCCGACAGCCTGGCACATCCTCAATGATTTTCTTATTCCGTCAATCATCGGAAGAGACATTGCAAGTGTGGAAGAAGCCATTGCCAGTTACTCGAAAGTACGCGGGCATATGATGGCCAAAGCCGGACTTGAAGCGGCCTTGTATGATGCTTTCGCAAAATCAAAAGGGATTTCCTTATCGAAAATGCTTGGTGGAACGCAGGAAAAAATAAACGTGGGTGTAAGTCTTGGTATCAGCGACACGGTTCCTGATCTGCTTCATGTTATGGAAAAGTACATGAAAGAAGGCTATCAGCGCATCAAAATTAAAATTGCCCCCAAGCGCGACCTGCAATTCATTGACGCGCTTCGCCGCGAATATCCTGATATGCTGCTGCAGGTTGACGCCAATTCGGCTTACACACTCGACCACCTGCCTGTTTTCAAAGAAATGGATAAGTACAACCTCTCACTGATTGAGCAACCGCTGGGTTATGACGATATTTTCGACCATTCCAAACTGCAACGCGAAATTAAAACCGACCTCTGCCTCGACGAAAGCATTCACTCTCTTGGCGACACCCGTGCCGCCATCGAAATGAAAAGCTGCCGCATTATCAACATCAAACCCGGACGCGTTGGCGGGTATACCGAATCCATCAAGATCCATGATTATTGCGCAGGCATGAATATCCCGGTATGGCATGGCGGAATGCTCGAATCAGGTATTGGTCGTGCCGGAAATGTTGCATTGGCTTCGCTGCCTAATTTCACGCTGCCAAGCGATCTTTCGCCTAACAGGAAATACTACACCGAAGATATTGTTGAGACACTGTTTGAGCTTAATCCGGATGGTACCATTACCGTTCCAACCGGACCCGGAATAGGCGTGGAAATAAATATGAAGGCGCTGGAGAAATATACGGTGAGGAAGTGTGAGCAGAAGGCGTGATGTAGATTCTTTGTTTTTGAACAATTAGATTTGGGGTTGAAATTGTTTTAAAGGCCGGCCAATTCCGCTCCGGTAGTTTATGATTTGCAAAAACTCATGACTTTCATAACGAAGTATAGCTTATAACATAGGATTAAGTATTTATAAATCAGCTGGTTTAATTAATTCAGTGACGTTAAAGGCGTGTTTGAGTATGCTGTAATTTTAATATATTTGTGAAAATTTTTGCCGAAATCAGATTAAAAAGGTGTGATCATGTTCAAAAATTTATTGTTTTTTCTCTTTTTCTTCGCGGGAATAAGGAGTTTTGCACAATTATCAGCTGATATTGCTCTCATTCAGCAACAAAACGATTTAATGGGCGGTGTGGTTACGGTGTATTGTTCCAATCAAATAGTGCATCATATCCCTTTTGGAACAGCAGATTATACCAGAGGAATACCAGTAACCGATAGCACATTATTCCGTATAGCCAGCGTGTCAAAAACCATAACCGCTATTGCATTTTTAAGTCTTGTTGATGAAGGATTGGTTCAATTAGATGAAAATATCAGCAGTATTTTAGGCTACCCGGTTAAGAACCCATATTTCCCCAATATCAGTATTACACCCAGAATGTTACTATCTCATAAGTCATCCATCATCGATGGCAATACTTATAGTGCTTTTTTAACCGCTACCTACAGCCAAAATCCGATGCCCAATCTCAATGAACTATTAACTTTGGGAGGCGCTTATTACAGTATGTCGAATTTTAACAATACTTCTCCAGGCTCCTATTTTTCTTATTCAAATCTGAATTTTGTAATACTCGGGACTCTGATTGAAAAGATAAGTGGACAACGTTTTGATGAATATTGCAGGAATACTATTTTAATTCCAATGGCAATAAGTGGTAGTTTCAATGTTAATCATATAAATAATATTGATAATGTAGCCGTGCTTTACCGCAGGCAGTCTGGTATCTGGACAGCTCAGGCTGACGATTACCAAGGCGTTCAGCCGGTTTATACCAATTTGTCAGGATATATCCCGGGAACCAATGGTGCCAGATTCGCTCCTCAGGGTGGCTTACGTTGTAGCGGTTCTGACCTGAGTAAAATATTCATGATGTTGTTAAATTATGGTGAGCATAATGGGACTACTATCCTTTCAAAGACATCAGTAATGATGATGTTTAACAAAGAATGGAATTACTTCGGTACAAATGGGAATAACTATTACGGATTATTCAATAGCTGGGGACTGGGAATTCATCGTATCCTGAACATTGCAAACGCGGATGTAGTTTTAGAAAGCAGTCAATCAATGTTTGGGCACCCCGGCGAAGCTTATGGTTTAGTAAGTGATGCCTATGTAGATACCACGCGAAAGCTTGGCTTGGTTTTTATCACTAACGGCTGCGGAGTTGGTTATCAAACAAATAATCAATCTGCTTTTTATACCGTTGAAAAAGAAATATTCGATGCCATTAATCCATATGCCGATATTTTAGACTGTTTTTGGCTCAGTACGCAACAGAATAAAAAGAATGATCTTTTGCTTGAAGTTCTTCCAAACCCGTTTGCCACTAAAATTAAAATTTCGACTACAATTGATATGATTGGTAAAAAGTACATTATATATGACCCGACAGGACGGGTTTACGCAACAGGAATTATTACCTCAGAAAATGATGCCCTTAACCTGAGCTTTTTACCTGACGGAGTTTATATTTTTCACATACAAAATGAAACAACCCACATAAATAAGACAATACTGAAATATTAAAATAAAACCTATTACCGCATATTGGAAGCATTTGTGACTGTATCAAAATCCTGATCGTTTTTTCTTTCCCCCGGAGACCTCCTGAACATACATCCAAAGAACAGCAAACAAAGCCCAAACAAGCTATTGCTTTTGAAAAGCAGTTAAAAGGATGGTCTCGAGCTAAAAAAGAAGCCTTGATTGCAGGGGATTGGAAAAAAATTTCAGAACTGGCGAAATGTGTCAATTCGTCAACTTCCAAGAATTTCAAAATGGAAATCCGGATGAACAGAAGTTTGAGAAGTTATAGTGCTTCGACTCCGCTTAGCATGACAAGTCGGACTGAGCAGGCAAACATCAAAGACTTTGTTTGTCATCCTGGGATGAAGGTTGACGGGGAATAGAAAGCCTGATTATTCCCCCGAAATATTTTCAAGAACTTCCTGTAAACTGCTATTAATAAGATTCAGCACCTCCCCCATTTTCACCAGGTCAGCACTTGCCGGGATATCGAGTGGGGTGTGGTAATCGTCGTGAAGGCCGGTGTTATAAGTCATAACGGGGATATTTTTTGCCGTAAACGAAGCGTAGTCGCTGCCCGAATGGCCTGTTACATCCCACAAATCAAGTGTAAAAGGATGGTTTAACGTTGCATTGCTCTTGTTTGCCAATACGCGCAGGTACTCATCCTCAATGCGTGTTCCGATGCTGAGTTGTCTAGCAGCAGTATCTTCCGAAATACTCCGCGAAATCATATCCATATTAATGTACAGCTTTACCTTTTCGGGTGCTGAAAGTGTGCTTACAAAATATTCGCTTCCGATAAGACCTTTTTCCTCAGCAGTCCAAGACGCAAAAGCAATGTTGCATGGCGGAATAGTTTGGTTTTCAGTCCACTTACCGGCCAAAGCCAGAAGTCCGGCAACACCCGACGCATTATCATCAGCACCATAATAAATATCATTGCCACGT
Organism: uncultured Lentimicrobiaceae bacterium; assembly: GCA_964583325.1. Classification (GTDB taxonomy): domain Bacteria; phylum Bacteroidota; class Bacteroidia; order Bacteroidales; family UBA4417; genus UBA4417. Next base: position 1,231 of record CAZOXJ010000035.1, on the reverse strand, counting down.
TTCCCGAGGTGATCGTAATGCGCTCCCAAAATAACAGTTTTGGTTGTATCTGAACCGGGGAGTAAACTTATAACATTATGCACCTTAAGGGTATCAGCGTTAACCTTCAACCGGATATTTAAAAAGTCAATGTTCAGAACAGATGAATAAGTCAATTTTTGGGCAATTTCCTTTTCAATTTTCACGACATCAATTCTGAGCCTTTCCGAAAGAATCAGGCTGCCTTCTGCGGTAAGCATAATAAGGGGAATGGTTTGTAACTGCTCATTTGAAGGTAATGTATATTCAGAATCATGGTATAAACGGGCATCATCGGGTGTTTTTGACTGATTGTATTTATTACTGATAACCACAATTGCCGCCGCACCTTGTTTTGCTGCTTCCCTGCATCTGCTGTCAAGATCGTATCCATCGTTTTCGGCTAAAATCCTGAACTTTTTCCAGGCCGGGCTTAGTGTGTCGTGCTGACCAGGATAACCTTCAAACACAACTACCAGCTTCCCGTTCACATCTTGTGCTGCATAATCATTGTAGTTTAACTCCGGCGAATTTATCCCATAGCCGGCAAATACTATGTTTGATTGGAGTGAAAAGTTGCTGAATACATTTTCAACTGTAAAATCTTTCTGGTGAAGCAATTGGACCGGTGGCTGTTTGTTTTTCCGCGAAACAATTGAAACAGATGCCTCTCTGATATCATATCTGAGCAAACTGAAGGATTGAAAATAGTCGGAAAGAGTGGTTTTATTATAATCAGCCACCTTATGATAGGGTTTCAAACCCAGGCTTTGCATCCCCGATGCAATATATTCAGCAGCAATGTAACTTCCCACGGTACCGGTTTCGCGGCCTTCAAGAAGAGGTGATGCGAGAAATTGAACAACCGGCATAAAATTCCGGATTTCCGGCGGCTCTATATTTTGAACCTGCGCCTGCAGGCTAAAAAAAGACAACGTGAAAACAATCAATACTATCTGTCTTGGTCTGTTTACATTCGATTTCATCGGGATAGAAATTTCACATCATTATTTTAAAACATTGTTGTCCGGTATAATTATACAGAAAACGCTACAATGCTTGATATATATCGTCCCTACGGGACTTCACTACAGTGGGGGTTGTTTCATATTCTACCAATATTTAGCCCCTAACGGGGCTGTCCCGTAGGGACAAGATGTTGGTAGAAAGCAAATTAAGGTCTCCAAAAGTCCCGTAGGGACGATACATTTTT
>CAZOXJ010000034.1:21950-26456 GCA_964583325.1 uncultured Lentimicrobiaceae bacterium | reverse complement strand
TATTTAACCAGGTTCAGGTTTTTCTCGTACATCACGCGTAACGAATCGAAGCTTGCCCTGTACTTTTTATTAACAGGTAAAGCAGGAGGCGATTCAATTTTAAGCGGATCAATGGCAACACTATTTTTATATACCCTGAAATCGAGGTGCGGACCTGTTGACAGACCTGTACTGCCTACATAGCCAATTACTTGTCCCTGGCTTACGCTGGATCCGGCTCTGATACCCGGGCCGAAACCTGACAAATGAAGATAAGAAGTTGTATAACCATTGCTATGCCGTACAGTTATCATTTTACCGGCACCGCCCGAATAGGAGGCTTTTGTAACGGTTCCGTTTCCGATAGTATGAACAGGAGTTCCTTTGGGAGCAGCATAATCAACACCATGATGCGGGCGCCGGATGCGGAGTACCGGATGCAAACGGCTGTTGGAGAATTTTGATGATATGCGCGAAAATTTCAAAGGTGCTTTCAGAAACTCTTTCCGGAGGTTCTGCCCCTGGTTATCAAAATAATCGGTAACATTATCCTGCCCGAAACGGTGCGCATAATACTCTTTTCCATTATGTATAAAAAGTGCTGAGTGTATTTCACCAATACTTATCTGTTTTCCATCAACCGATAATTCCTCATAAATCACTTTAAAAGCATCCCCTTTCTGTATCGCGTAGAAATCGATTGACCATTGGTAAATATTTGCAAGAGCAACTGCCATATTAGGATCAACGCCCGATTTTTGCATTGCAACCCATAAGGATGAAGTTATAACTCCTGATGATGATTTCAGGCTTCGAACCACTTCCTTTGCATTCTTATGCACGTGAAGCGAATCGCGGAAATCAAAAACCACATAACTGGTATCATTGATAGCATAAATAAAATAGATCAAACGGCTATCCTTGGTGTTACTCATCATAGCGGTGTACGAATTGCCACTACGTAGTTTACGGATATCAAAAACGCCGTCGGTATAATCAGCCAGATTACCCACAATACGTTGCTCTACCCCAAGGCTGGAAAGAATTCCGCCCAGGTTATCACCGGATTTAACCTCCTGGCGTTCAATCTTGAAAGAGTCAGTAACAATACCATATTCAATGGTTTGCGCAATTTTATCAACGGGATGAACTATCGGCTCAAAAATAAAATCCTTAAAAGCGATCAGGGCAACAACAGATGCAATAATTATAAGTATGATTCCAATAACCAGTCTGATTTTCTTTTTATTTAATTCCATCAATTTTAATCAGTTAAATGTTTTTAATCAAGTATATTTCGTTTAAACGAAAAAAAGCAACGTTTCTTTTACAGATGCAAAAAAAAGCAGGGCTTCCCCGGCTTTTCAGTGCTAATTAATCTCCTTTGAACAAGAACTTTATCATTCAGCGAATACTATTACGCTATAAAGCTAATGTCGCTCCAACCCAAACTAACTCATATGAGCTTCGGCAAAATCGCGGCCTGCCTGCAGAGCGTCAAGATTAAGTTTTACAATCTCTTCGCCTTTACGCGAAAAAATCCGCCGTATAGCTTCCTGCAGTTCTTCGTACCCTATTTCGAGGAAAGGAGAAGCTGCGCCAAGGATTACCATATTGGCCGACCTTGCTGAACCCAGGTTTTTTGCAATTTCATCGGCATCAAGTGCGATATGATTTTCGAACTTTTCAATTTCGGCCATCAGTTCCGACATTGCCGGGTAGTTGGTAATATTTACGAATGGTTTGGTATTGGTGATCAGCCAGCCGGCAGGCGATAATAAAGGGAGATACCGTAATGATTCCATTGGCTCAACCGAAATAATAAGATCTGCCTGTCCGTAAGGGATAAGGTCAGAAGCAATTTCGTGATCCGCAATACGCAGGTTTGAGGATACATCGCCGCCACGCTGGCTCATACCGTGAACCTCGGCCTGTTTCAGGTGCAGACCGGCATTAAGAGCTGCCATACCAATGGTTGTAGCAATCGAAAGAATTCCCTGTCCTCCAACACCTGCTAATATTATGTCTCGCTTCATGATTTATTGTTTATCAATAGTAAAATTTTGTTTTGTACTAATTTAGTCCAACCACTCCATTTAATGGAATATATTGAACCTTGAGGGCTGAAACTAATTCTGCTAATTTCAGACTTCAGTTTAAACAGCAGCAGCTTTCTTCTTATCTTTCAAATGTTTAACTGCCGTTTGAATACATTCCCTGCGAGGAATAATTACGCTCACCCCTTTGTATTCGAGTTCCTGCTCTAATACAGCCAGGTTTTCCTTGTGGTATTTCGGCGAAGGGTCAAGAACAAAAATATGATCTTTATCAACCCCAACTCCCAAACAAATATCCTCAATGCGTCCGAATGCCGATGAATCCTGCCCGCCGGTCATAGCAGTAGTTTCGTTATCGAGTATCATGATGGTGATCTGGCTTTTATCTTTCACACAATCAATTAAGCCGGTAATTCCGCTATGCGTAAACGTGCTGTCGCCGATAACCGCAACCGCCGGAAGCAATCCAGCATCAGCGGCTCCTTTAGCCATGGTAATGGAAGCGCCCATATCCACACAGGTATTAATTGCATCGAAAGGATCGAGTGCGCCTAATGTGTAGCAACCGATATCGGAAAATACCCTGCCTTTGCTCCATTTTTCCAGCGACTCGTTGAGCGCATTATAGGAATAAATATGCGGACAACCTTTACACAACGAAGGCGGACGACCCACTACGATCGAAGGAATATCCCTGCCACGGGTATCTTTCATGCCAAGGGCTACGGCCACAATGTTAGGATTAAGTTCTCCGTCGCGGGGTACGGTCCCATCGAGGCGGCCATGAATTGTTTTCCCGGTATTCATAAATCCTTTGATTGCTTCCTCAACAACCGGATAGCCTTCTTCGAGAATCAATAATTTATCGCAACTGTTGTAAATTTTTTCAACCATTGTGTGGGGCAATGGATACTGAGCAATTTTTAAAACCGGGTGAGGGAAATGCCTGTCGGGATAATTTTCGAGCAGATAATTGTATGCAATGCCCGTGGTAATTATTCCAAGCGTTTTATCTTCGCCATCAGTAAAAACATTGAAGCCCGAATCGGTAGCATATTTCTCGAAATCAACCTGCTTTGCAAGTAACTCTTTGTATTGCCTGCGGGCATTTGCTGGCAAAAGAATAAACTGCCGGTGATTTGCCGGCAAACGAATTTCGTTTTGCTGTCGCGGCGGCTTGCAAACCACACCGGCACGGGAGTGAGCCAGGCGGGTTGTGATACGCATAAGCACCGGAACGCCAAGTTTTTCGGACATTTCGAAACCGTAATGAACCATATCGTATGCATCCTGCTGGTTGGTAGGTTCCAGAACCGGAATAAGAGCAAATTTGCCATACACCCGTGAGTCCTGTTCGTTTTGCGACGAATGCATCGAAGGGTCATCGGCGGAAACAACAATCAATCCGCCGTTGGCTCCGGTTATGGCTGAATTAATAAACGCGTCAGCTGCCACATTCAACCCGACATGCTTCATGCAAACCATAGCACGCTTACCGGCGTATGACATTCCTAAAGCGGATTCCATTGCCGTTTTTTCGTTGGTTGACCAACCGGCACGAACAAGGCCGGATTTTGCTTCTTTCGAATTCATAACGTATTCGGTAATTTCGGTCGAAGGAGTTCCCGGATAAGCATAAATACCTGACATACCGGCATCTATACCGGCCTGAGCTATGGCTTCATCGCCTAACAACATTATTTTTGCACTCATATTGGGGTTTTTTATATAGCAGATTTTAAGCCACAAACCTACATGAATTGATCCTGATTAGCAAGCACTTTTTGAAATAATCATTCTAAATACAGATGTGGCGAATGCGCGGATTTCAAGCTTGTTTTTCAGTATCGAACACCTTCACTATTCAGTTGTTTAGTACTTTTGACGGATCAGTCAGATTATTGAAAACAGCATATTGCGAATCGCTGAAACCATGAACTCCGAAACACCAAAAACAAATTATTTTGAACTACTTAGCTCACCTCTTTCTTGCAGGCACACACCCCGAAATTATTCTTGGAAATTTTATTGCCGATCATGTAAAAGGAAAAGAAATACTTAATTATTCCGATACTGTTAAGGAAGGGATAGCAATGCATCGAGCCATCGATACCTTTACTGATCAGCATCCTGTTGTAAAACAAAGTATTGCCCGGCTCAGGGCCGATTTCAGGAAGTATGCGGGAGTAATTGTTGATATGTATTACGATCATTTTCTTTCGTCGAACTGGGACGAATATGCGCCTATTGATATTCACACTTTTACAAAAACCAGGTACGATATACTGAACGCTTATGTTGATATACTTCCGACACGTTCGGCAAGGTTGCTATTTTATATGGAGAAACACAACTGGCTTTTGTCGTACAGCACTTTCGAGGGCATGCAACAGGCATTTAACGGTATGTCGAGGCGGACAACTTTTGAATCGAAGATGGAACTGGCTGTAATAAACCTCAAAGCCGGTTA
>CAZOXJ010000034.1:0-21850 GCA_964583325.1 uncultured Lentimicrobiaceae bacterium | reverse complement strand
AAGGAATTAATCCTCAATAATCACTTCCTTACCTGCGGCTATATCTTCGAGTATAGCTGTGGTTACTGATTTCGGACGCTCAAGAGGATAACCCAAAGCGCGGTCCCATATTAAATTTGCAGTAATACCGATGGCACGGCCAATTCCGAAAAGCACGGTATAGAAATCATATTCTTTTACACCATAATGCCACTGAATAACGCCTGACTGTGCATCAACGTTAGGCCATGGATTTTTAGCTTTCCCTTGTTCGCGAAGAATATCCGGAACAACTTTGTAAAGCATATCCGTGTACTTGAACATAAGATCGTCCTTGAGATGTGTTTGACAGAAATTATGCTGCAGCGTATACCTTGGATCGGTTTTACGCAAAACTGCATGTCCATAACCAGGAATTACCTGTCCCGATTTAAGGGTATCCCACACAAACTTCTTCATCTCTTCCTCGGTTGGAACTCTGTCCTCCATTTTTTCCATAACGCCTTGTAACCAACGGAGCACTTCCTGGTTGGCAAGGCCGTGCAATGGTCCGGCCAGTCCGTTAACCATGGCGGCAATACTGAGGTAAATATCAGATAATGAACTGGAAACCAGGTGGCCTGTATGCGCACTAACATTTCCACCTTCGTGATCGGCATGGATGATAAAATGCATACGGCTAACATCGTCGTAAGGTTTTCCGATGCCCATCATATGAGCAAAGTTGGCACCAAAATCGAGGTATGGATTGGATTGTATGCGTTTGCCGTCGCGATACAGTTTTGCATAAATGTAGGTAGCAATTTCCGGCATTTTGGCCAACAGGTTAAGTGCATCCTCGTAGGTTGGATCCCAATAATCGAGTTTATGCAATTTGCCTGAAGCATACTTTTTTGCAAACAGCGACTCGCGCTGCAAAGTAGTAATTACAGCCGAGAATATAGCCATCGGATGGCTGCAGCAAGGCATTCCGTCAATTACCTCGTACACATAACGCGGAAGGATACGGCGTTTGTTAAATTCGTCGATAACATCCTGTAACTCATCTTCATTAGGAATATCGCCAGTTACCAGCAGGTAAAAAAGGCCTTCGACATAAGGCATTTCAGCACCTTTGGGTTTTGGCAGTTTCTCGAACACTTCGGGTAAAGTGAGGCCACGATACCGTATGCCTTCGAGGGGATCGAGATAGGAAATATCGGTTAGTAAAACTTTAACACCACGCATACCACCTATCACCTGCCCGATGGTAACCTGATCGATAACCACATGACCATGTTCTTTCAGAAGTTTCTCGGTGCGTGGACGCCATTCCAATATTTTCTCGTGAAGTCTGTCTTTAAGCCTGAACGACATAAAAATAATTTTGTTAAGTTAATTAAATCTCTTTATTTTGATTATGAATGAGTTAGCAGTGTTATTCAGTCCCGATTACATGTTTTTTATCATTTCGGTACCAAATTCCGATGTTTTAAGCTTAACAGCACCTTCCATCAGGCGGTGAAAATCGTAAGTGACCGTCTTGGCTGCTATAGTTTTCTCCATGGAATTGTACAGTAGCTGAGCTACCTCATTCCAACCAAGGTATTCGAACATCAGCGCACCCGACAGAATAACCGAACCCGGGTTAACCTGGTCGAGGCCAGCATATTTTGGGGCTGTTCCGTGAGTAGCTTCAAAAATAGCGAACCCGTTCTGGTAATTAATATTAGCTCCAGGAGCAATTCCGATACCGCCAACCATAGCAGCTAAAGCATCCGAAATATAATCACCGTTAAGGTTCAGTGTGGCAATTACCGAATATTCATCAGGGCGCAGTAAAATCTGCTGCAGGAAAGCATCAGCAATCACATCTTTTACAATCACTTTACCGTCAGCAACGGCTTTATTCTGAGCAGCTTCGGCTGCATCTTTGCCCTTATCGGCAGCAATGCGGTCGTATTGCGCCCATGTAAACGTTTTCTCTCCGAATTCGCGTTCAATAAGCGCATAGCCCCATTGTTTGAAAGCGCCTTCGGTAAATTTCATAATATTTCCTTTGTGAACAATAGTAAGCGATGGCAACTTTCGGCTGATCGTATATTCTATTGCAGCACGCACCAAACGCTCAGTTCCTTCTTTCGAAACAGGTTTAATACCAATCGAAGATGATTCGGGGAACCTGATTTGCTTAACACCCATTTCATTCTGCAGAAAGCTGATTATTTTATCAGCTTCAGGAGTACCTTGCATAAACTCGATGCCGGCATAAATATCCTCAGTATTTTCGCGAAAAATATGCATATCCACTTTGTCAGGCCTTTTCACCGGGCTCGGAACTCCCTGGAACCAGCGTACAGGACGAAGGCAAACGTAAAGGTCAAGTATCTGCCTCAGCGCAACATTCAGCGAACGGATTCCTCCTCCGACCGGAGTTGTGAGCGGGCCTTTAATTCCAACCAGGTACTCTTTGAAAGCATCCAGTGTTTCGTCAGGAAGCCAGTTGCCGGTTTGCGAAAAGGCTTTTTCGCCTGCCAGAACTTCTTTCCACATTATTTTTCTTTTTCCGCCGTATGCTTTTTCGACTGCTGCATCAAAAACCCTTACTGAAGCGGCCCAGATATCCGGACCGGTTCCATCACCCTCAATAAACGGTATTACCGGATAATCAGGCACTTGCAATTTACCATTTTCAAATATAATCTTTCCTGTACTCATTGTAATATATACTTTTTAGTGTTTTGAATAGTTCGTAAAGATAAAAAAAACATTGAATTTCCTACATATATACAAAAAATGTTTTAGTTATCCCAAATGCCGGTTTTTCAACAATTCCGTTCAAAAACTGAACAAACAAATTTAACGAAATGTTTTATATAATTCCCATTATATTTCCGACTGTTTTGAAGCCTCTGATTATAAATATCCCCGACGAAATCGCCTGTCGTCAGCCAATCGTATTTTTCGACGGCGAATGCAGTTTATGCAGCTGTTCCGTCAGGTTTTTGCTCAGGCATAATTCTAAGGGCAATCTTACCTTTTCGTCGTTGCAATCGGTAGCAGGGAAACGAATTTCGGCTTTAGCCGGAAAAACAGCAACACAATCTCCTGATACCTTACTATTTCTGGTTGACAATAAGCTGTTTGAATACTCTACGGCGGTACTTAAAATTGCCGAGCATCTCAGTTTCCCCTGGAAAACAGTTACTGTCTTTTATCTGATTCCAGCTTTTCTGCGGGATTATGTATACCGGTTAGTAGCAAAAAACAGGTACAGGTGGTTCGGGAAGAAACCTTTTTGCACTCCGGCGGATAAAGATTACTCTCAACGAATCCTGAACTGAAGCTGAATTCAGGACCTGACTAATTCCCCAATTTAAATTCTTGTACGAATTGATTGAAATTCTACTTTCTAAAGGTCGGAAGTCGGAAGTCAGAAGGCCGAAGTCCTCTGAAGATTGATATTACCTTTTATCGATAGAGAATAGGTCATGTAAGTTAAGTGTCAGGAAATATTTTTATATTGGCATATTAGCTTTTCAGGGAAGCTTCCGACCGCGGTCTTCTGACTTCCGACAAGATATCCTTCTCCCTGAAATTACGGCAGATACATTGATTATCTATCAAATGATAGTAAAACTTTTAATTTGATACATCTGTAATACCTATATTTGCAAGCCAATTGCAAAAAAAATCCGAAAAAACAATTTTATGTCATTACGCCTGAAAAATCTGATCTTCCTGGTTATCCTTATTTTAATAGCTTCGTCAGCCGCATATTCGCAACAAGGAACTATACGTGGTTTTGTTTACGAAAAAGAAAGCGGTGAACCTGTGTTGTTTACAAGCGTTTACCTGCTGAAAACCAATTTTGGCGCTGCTACTGACATTAACGGATATTTTATCATATCGAAAATTCCTGACGGTAATTATACCCTGGTTATAACCTACCTTGGATTCGACACGCTTACCGAAAATATCACAATAAAAGGGAGCAATGTTGTTTCGAAAAAATATTACCTCACTAAAGCAACTTACGCACTCGAAGGTGTTAACATTACAGCTGAATACACTGAGCTCCGGTCCGAAACCCGCACCTCGGTTGTTAAAGTAACTCCAAAGCAAATCAGACAGATACCATCAATTGGCGGACAGGCCGACCTTGCTCAATACCTGCAGGTTTTGCCAGGTGTAGTATTTACCGGCGACCAGGGCGGACAGCTTTACATCAGGGGAGGATCGCCAATACAGAATAAAGTGCAGCTCGACGGAATGGTGATTTACAATCCGTTTCATTCCATAGGTTTATTTTCCGTTTTCGAAACTGACCTGTTACGTTCAGCGGATATTTATTCGGGAGGTTTCGGTGCCGAAATGGGCGGACGAATTTCGTCAGTAATGGATCTCACAACCCGCGATGGCAACAAAAAACGCATTGCAGGTAAAATCGGGGCAAGTACTTTTGGAGCCAAAATCCTACTCGAAGGACCCATCGTAAAACAAAGAGAAGATAACGGAGGCAGTTCATCCTTTATCTTTTCCTACAAGAATTCTTACCTGGAACAAAGTTCAAAAGTTTTTTATGGATATATTGATGAAAACGGACTCCCTTTCAATTACAGCGATTTCTACGGTAAAGTATCGGTGAATGGTTCGAATGGCAGTAAAATAAACTTTTTCGGTTTTAATTACAGCGATAATGCTACCTACAAGGCTGTATCCAACTATGCCTGGGACGCTTTAGGCGGAGGCTTAAATTTTGTAGTTATTCCTGGTGCCAGCCCGGTACTTATTGATGGAAATATTGCTTTTTCGAATTATGAAATAGCTCTTGAAGAAGCTAATACCTCGCCACGCACAAGTAGTATAAGCGGGTTTAATGCCGGTTTTAACCTGAATTATTTTCTTGGGAAAGACCAGTTGAAATTTGGTTTCGAGATGCTTGGTTTTGCCACCGATTTCAATTACACCAACAGCGCTAACCGCACCATAAAGCAAGAACAGTTTACATCCGAAATTGCCCCTTTTATCACATATAAGCTCGCCCGTAAAAAAATATTGATTGAACCAGGCATAAGGCTTCAGTATTATGCATCCTTATCAAATACATCCTTTGAACCCCGCCTGGCGGTTAAATACCTGGCAACGGATAAATTGCGCTTTAAATTTGCCGGAGGATTTTACTCTCAGAATCTGATTGCTGCCAGCAGCGACCGCGATGTAGTAAATCTTTTCTACGGGTTCCTTTCAGGCTCTGACGAAATTCCTGATGAATTCGACGGGAAAAAGCTGACACATAAACTTCAGAAATCGCAGCACCTGGTGGCAGGTGTCGAAATTGAACCTATGCGTCATGTTGTTGTAAACATCGAAGCGTATTATAAAAACTTCTCGCAGTTAACGAATATTAACCGCAATAAGTTATTCGAAGACAAACCACCATATAACGATCCTACCTCACCCGACTACAAACCCGAATACCTGCGCAAGGATTTTATCGTAGAAATTGGGGATGCCGAAGGAATCGATTTTTCGGTAAAATACGACTATAAAAAGATTTACATATGGGCGGTATATTCTCTTGCCTATGTAAACAAGTTCGATGGTTTGGATCATTATGTGCCTCATTACGACAGAAGGCACAATGCCAACATGCTTGTTACCTATAAATTCGGGAAACTTGATGTTTGGGAAATGAATGCACGCTGGAATTACGGATCAGGTTTCCCATTTACGCAAACTCAGGGTTTTTATGAATCACTCTCCTTTCCTGATGGAATACTCACTGATTACACACAGGAAAACGGCGAAATGGGTATCATTTATGGAGAATATAACGAAGGGCGGCTTTCATCGTACCATAGGTTTGACTTTGGCATTACACGCACCTTTCACCTGAGTGAAACGTCCAAACTCGAAGCAAACTTTACGGTTACCAATGTTTATAACCGTAGTAATATCTTCTATGTCGATCGTCTCACCAATGAGCGTGTATATCAACTTCCGGTTATGCCAAGTGTAGGTGTTAACTGGTCGTTTTAACTTACGGCACTATTCCTTATTTTTCGAATCAATGATAATGGTTACGGGACCATCATTTACCAGTTCCAATTGCATGTGTGCCCCAAATTCGCCGGTAGCAACCATGTAACCCAGATCCTGTTCAATAGCATCGATAAAACTTTCGTACAGTGGCCTGGCTACTTCTGGTTTTGCCGCTTTGCTGTATGAAGGACGGTTGCCCCGGCGTGTACTTGCATGCAGTGTAAACTGGCTTACAACCATTATTTCGCCGCGGATATCTTTTATATCCAGATCCATGGCGCCCTTATCGTCGTCAAAAATCCGTAATCCGGTTATTTTTCCTGTAATCCATTCGGTATCAAAAGCATTATCAGTATCTTCAACACTTAACAAAACCAATAAACCGGTGCCAATCCGACAACTTTCCTGCCCTCCTATCGTTAGGATGCATGATGTAACTCTTTGAATAACTACTCTCATAATTTTGGGAATTTAGTAATATAACTATCTGTAAAATGAATTCAAAAGCAAAAACTACTCATATTCAGCAACATCCAGGTTTTCGTCGTTAAGTAACCCGATATAATTGCGATACCGTTCCGGATTAATTATTCCATCATCAAGTGCCTTTTTAACGGCACATCCCGGTTCGTGAACATGAGTGCAGTTGTTGTATCTGCATTCGGGCAATAAAGCACGAAACTCAGGGAAGCGTTCACTTATCTCCTGACTTTCGAAATGCACTAACCCAAATTCTTTTATCCCCGGTGTATCAATCAGAAAACCTCCGAACGAAAGCGGATGCATTTCGGCAAAGGTGGTAGTGTGCATACCTTTATTATGGTATGATGATATTTCACCGGTTTTTATTTTAAGCAAAGGATCCAAAGCATTTATCAGTGCTGATTTCCCGACGCCTGAATGACCCGAAAACAAATTTACTTTCCCGTGAAGTACTTCACGTAAAGCATCAAGACCTGTACCTTCGATCGCTGAAACAGCATACGAAGGATAACCCAGCGAACTGTATAGCTCCATAAGTTCAGCACAGCGCTGGTTTGCCTCAGCTGTGTATATATCGATTTTATTAAAAATCAATGCAGCAGGGATGTGATATGCTTCTGCAGTTACAAGCAGCCTGTCAATAAAACCTGTTGATGTTCGCGGAAGCATAATACTTGCCACAATATACAACCTGTCGATATTTGAAGCAATAATATGTCCTGTCTTCGAAAGGTTTATCGATCTCCGGATTATATAATTGGTTCTGGGGGTAATAACAGTAATCACACCGTTATTCTCTGTCCCTTCCATCTCAAACTCAACATGATCGCCAACAGCTACAGGATTGGTGGTACGTATTCCATGAATCCGGAACTGTCCTTTCAGCCTGCAATTAAACAGCGACTGATCGTCAGTCATGACGATATACCAACTTCCTGTTGATTTTATTACTATTCCCTTCACTACCTGCTTTTTGCTGTATTGCGCTATCAACCAACTCCTTACCGGATGGCCAATAATCTGATACCAGAATTTGTTTTTGTAAAATTAGCGCTTTTATGTCTCACTTTCAGGATAAATCCAAAATATAACGATAAAGCTTGCTTAGCCCGGTTGCTGTTGTGGCTGCAATGGTAAAGAATTGCAATTGTTTTTATACCAATTTCCTCTTAGAGCAAGCGATATACTTTTCCTGGCAGGCAACGTATTACCCCTTCAAATTCAAGGTTGAGCAGAACCGAAGCAGCTTTTGCCGGCATAAGCAGTGTTTCGAGAAGAAGTGTATCAATTTCCATATCTCCTTTTTCTCTTAAAGTATTGACAATAAGCTCTTCGTCGGGCGATAAATCAAGGAACAACTGCCGTTGAACGACTTTTTTCTGATCTTTTTCATCGTTCCAGTTCAAGAGGTAACTTATATCTTTTGCTGATTGTATTAACGCGGCTTTATTGATTTTTATCAGCTTATTGCAACCCTCCGAATGCGGATCGCCAAGCCGGCCGGGTACTGCAAAAACATCACGGTTATAGGAATTAGCTATTTCGGCAGTTATCAGTGCCCCGCCCGATGCCCCGGCTTCCACTACTATTACGGCATCGCTGATGCCTGCAATAATGCGGTTTCGCATGGGAAAATTCTCCCGATCGGGCATAGTGTTGCTCATATACTCACAAAGCAGACCACCCGACCCTGTCATTTTTTCGGCTAAAGCCCGGTTGGCAAAAGGATAAATGCGATCGAGCCCGTGACCCAGTACTCCAACAGTATCGAGTTTGTTATCAAGGGCAGCCTTGTGCGACCAGGTATCAATACCATAAGCGAGGCCGCTTACAATCAAAACATTCTGTTCAACCAATCCCTCTATGATTTTACGGCATATATCGCGGCCATATTCCGTTGCCTTTCGTGTGCCCACCATAGCAATTACTTTCGGGGCATTAAGATCAGAAGTACCTTTGTAATAAAGCATAAGAGGACTGTCGTGACAATGTTTAAGCCGGATGGGATATTCTTTATCGAGATAGAACAGCGGTGCAATTTTATTTTTCTCAATAAATGAGAGTTCTTCTTCGGCGCGACCGAAAACATTATGATTTGCAATTGCATTGATAGTCTGCTCCCCTATTCCTGGAATTTTGAGCAAAGCGCGTTTTTTCTCCATAAAAACAGCTTTAACGCCTCCGCAGTATGCAACAAGGCTCTTGCCGTTTACACTTCCAACACCCGGAATGAGTGTTAATGCCAGTTTATATATCAAATCCTCCATAACTAAGCCCAAACTTACAAATTTTTACTTCTCACTGTTTTCCTGTTGCTTGTAATGTTATTAACAACCTAATCAATACATTTGTAGAACAAAAACATTAAAATGCAGCCAGAGCCTTTACGCATACTTATCAGCCCGCTCGACTGGGGCCTGGGCCATGCATCGCGCTGCATTCCTGTTATACGTTTGCTGCTCGAAGCGGGGCATAATATTACCCTTGCCGGCACAGGACGATCGCTGATGTTACTGCAAAAGGAATTTCCTGAACTTGAAAGCATTGCATTACAAGGATTTTCGCCCATATTTAAGAAATCGGCAGCAATGACTTTTCAGTTGTTACTGATGCTTCCCGCATTTATCAGGATGATTGCAAAAGAAAACCATGAGCTGAACAAACTTGTAAAACAGTACAACTTTGATTTGGTAATTTCGGATAACCGTTACGGATTAAGAAATAAGAATATTAAAAGTATTATACTCACACACCAGGTAATGGTTAAAGCACCCTGGTGGCTCAAGTTTGCCGAATATCCGCTGTACCTTATTTCGAAATTTCTTATCAACCGTTTCGACGAATGCTGGATTCCGGATTATAAGTCACCTCCGGGGCTGAGCGGTGATCTTTCGCATAAATATGCTGTTCCGGCTAATGCTGTATTTATAGGACCTTTGTCGCGTTTTACAGATTCAAAACATCCGAAAGGACAACAAAATAAGGAGGGAAAAATTACTGCTATTATTTCAGGTACTGAACCACAGCGCAGCAATTTTGAGGATTTGGTAATCAGGCAACTCGCAGAACTGAATACGGAGGCAACAATGATCAGCGGAAAACCTGAATCGATTGAAAATACCAGAGATCAAGGCAATTTAACCATACTGCCTCATGCAATCGTTGATGAAACAAGGGCACTGATTGAAGAATCGTCCCTGGTTATCTGCCGATCCGGATATTCGTCTATAATGGATTTGGAGGCGATGGAGGCAAAAGCATTGTTTGTCCCTACTCCCGGGCAAACAGAACAGCAATACCTGGCCGGATTGCATCAGAAGTTAGGGAATGCGCTCTGGCGAAACCAGAAAGAACTGATTTTAAAATCAGATATTGCGGACGCATTAAAATACCATGGATTTACAAAAAATACAGAGGAAAAGGAACTAAAAACCCTGTTGGAACGATTAGCAAAGAAATAATTCACTCTTGAAAAATTTCTGAGTATTTTTGCACACTACTAAAATACATAAAATGATACTTGATTTTATACACTGGAACATCAGCCCAACCATTTTCAGTATTGGTCCTGTGAGTGTTCGCTGGTATGGACTTCTCTTTGCCATGTCCTTTGTTGTCGGCTATTTTATTATGCTGCGCATTTTTCAGAAAGAAAAAATCCCTGAAGCCCTCCTCGATCAGTTAAGTATGTATATGCTGATTTCGACCGTTGTAGGAGCACGGCTTGGGCATGTACTTTTTTATGAACCTGCTGAATACCTGGCTCATCCGCTCGATATACTAAAAATATGGCAGGGAGGACTTGCAAGTCATGGAGCAGCAATAGGTATCATTTTTGCACTCTACCTGTTTTCGCGTAAAACACGTCAGCCATTCCTCTGGGTGATTGATCGTATTGTAATTGTGGTTGCACTATCAGGATTTTTTATCCGAATGGGTAATCTTTTCAACAGCGAAATTTATGGTAATATTACAAATATGCCCTGGGGATTTATTTTCAGCCGTGCAGGAGAAGAACTGCCGCGACATCCAACCCAGATTTACGAAGGATTGTGTTACCTGGTGTTATTTTTCTACCTGCTGTGGTATTATTTTCAGAAAGATGGTAAACCCCGCCCAGGCTTCCTTTTTGGTTCTTTCCTGGTAATTCTTTTTTCGGCCAGGCTTGTGATAGAGTTCCTTAAAGAGCCACAGGTAAATTTTGAAAACTCTATGGCGTTAAATATGGGCCAGCTACTTTCGATTCCGTTTATTATTGCTGGGATAGTTATATTAGCCCGAAAGCAAAAGATTACGAAGTAGAGAATAAAACTTCAACGATTTATAAATCTGACAATACAATTAAGAAGGAGCTTCGGCTCCTTTTTTTGTTGTTATTGTCATGAGAGGCCGGTGCTGTGTTGCGCCTTTTGTAAAACATATTCACTCTCTCCGGCGGATTGCGTTGGCAAACCAAGCTTATGCTGCTGATTACACACCCCCGCCTCGCAATGACAGTATACAAAAGCACTGTCGAACCTGCGGGTTCTCTTCAAATTGCGTCCCTCGCATTACCACAAAACCATGATCGGAGAGTAACCCAATCATTATGCCCGGTGCAGTTGTACACCTTTTCTAAGATAAATTCCCTTTCTCCAGCGGATTGTGTCGTCAAACCGCGCTTATGCTGCTAATTTCACACTACCGCCTCGCAATGACGGTGCATAATAGGAATGTCAAACCTTCCTGCCCTTAAGCGGGTAAAAAAAAAGGCTGCCCTTAGGACAGCCTTTTCTTCAAAGATCTTTCGATCTTAGAATCAACATTTCAGTGATTAGTATTTATCCCAGAAAAGTTTGGTGAGTAAATCATCACCACCAATGGCAGCTGCAGCAGCTTCGTAGTTGGCTTTGTTAAGAGTCTGCTCACGTACAGGATAAGTAAAGCGTACAGGAATTTCATCAACACTGGCGATAGTCGGAGCTACGTTCATCATAGGTTGATCGAGCCTTCTCCATGTTGTATAAGCTACCAGACCTCTTACATAATATGCGAAGTAAGCCTGGGTTCCGATTTTCTGTTTCCAGTCGCCTGCAGCCGTTGAATAAGCTACTTCTGGTTTTGCAAGGTATTCTTCTACACCATCAATTCCCCATGTGGTGAATGATGAAGTGATACCGGCGTTGTAATAGCTTTCAGCTGTTCCACCTACCGAGAATCCTCTTTCAGCAGCTTCAGCAAGATAGAATGCCACTTCGGTTCCATCAATCAGTACACTTGGGAATGTATAGTCGTACATTGCATCACCAACATGTGAGTGCTGAGCAAACGGATTACTTTCGCCATAAGGTCCACCTTTATATCCACCTTCGTATTCGGTGAAGTAAGCTGGCCTGCGTGGGTCTTCGAGAGTATTCATCAAATCAACAATAGTGTTGGCAGGAATAAAGTCGGAACGTCCGCTAAGAACAAGGTCCTCATAAAGTGGGTTACAGTTTGTTTCGTCAACATAAACCAGCTGGCATTTTTCGTCTGGTGCATAAGCTCCGGCATAACCTGATTCAACAGCAGCTTTTGCAGTTGCAGCATCAGCGTCAGCTATGGTAATACCAAGACGAACTTTCATTGAGTTGGCAAACTTTATCCACATGGCTACATCGCCACCAAGGTAAAGGTCATCATCACCAAAACTTCCTTGCGAAGCATCCATGCCTGCAACATCAGCACTTAAACGGGTAATTAAATCTTTATAAACCGTTAATGCGTCATCGTATTTTGGATAGATGTTGTCGATATCAAGTGATTGAGAGTAAGGAACATCACCAAAGATTTCGAGTAACTGGCTGTAAGCATATACCTGCAGAACATCTATAATAAACAGTCTGTTCGTCTTTTCGGTATTGGCTACCTCACCGTCAACCTCTTCAGCTTCAAGAACTTTCTTGGCTTCCTTAAGGTCCATCAATATATCGCGGTAGTAAACCTGGAATTGTGCATTAGCAATATTACGGTTGATAATATCGTAGTTTGCTTCATCGGTATATGTGGTTTCGGTCCACTGTTGCGACCATAATTTCCACACGTTAAGGTTCACACTGGTGCTCGCTTCCTGATCGGCAAGCGCTACTTGAGCATTTGCGAATAAGTATTCTCCCGGTACTTCTACAGGACGCTTCTTATTCGTATTGAAATCCTCAAAGTTTTTTGTACAGGATGTTGAAATCCCTAACAAAACTATTATGACGAAAAATAATCTTTTCATAGTTTCTTGTTTTTTGATTAGAATTGAAGATTAACGCTGAAACCTACATTGCGGGTGGTTGGCATAACACCGCTCTGCCATCCTTGTACGTTACCTGAGCTCTGTGATGCTTCAGGATCAGCATGAGGAAGATCTTTGGATATGATCCACAGGTTTGAACCTACGAGGCTGAATGAAACTCCGTTGAAGAAGGATTTCGACAGAATGCTCTTAGGAATGCTGTAGCTGATAACTGCTTCGCGAAGTTTAATATATGAAGCATTGTAGACGAAAGCGCTGTTAGGGTTACGGGAATATCCCTGCAAACGGTAGTCAGCTCCTGAAACACGTTTTGTGTTTGGTGTACCATCGGCCAGAACGCCATCAAGTATAACACCACCACTGGTTGCATCATCGGTTAGGTCATTCCTTACAGGATTTCCTAAATCGTTGATATAATCAGTTTCTTCATACAAACCAGTTGCCATACCGTACCACAAGTCGAGTGAGAAGATGCTTCCACCTTGCTGCATATCGAGAAGGAAACTGAAAGCCCAGTTTTTGTAAGAGAATTTATTGTTCAAACCGCCCGTCCAATCAGGGGTAACATTACCAATAATTTTGTCGGATGTACCTGACCTCTGATAATAACCGGTTGATAATATCTGCCTTTTCCCGGTAGCTTCATTGATAACATAATCAGTTCCCTGGATGGTTCCGTAAGGTTCGCCAACGCGGGCATTAATTGTTATACCACCTTGTAAAGCAGCAATTTGAAGGTTTTGAAGATCGCCATCAAGTGAAATTACTTCATTCACGTTCTTAGCCCAGTTCAGAGTAACATCCCACTGGAAATCACCTGATTTAACAGGAGTTCCAAAAAGCATTAACTCAATACCCTGGTTCTGCATTTCACCGGCATTAACATATTTCGAAAGGTAACCGGTTGAAGTGGAAACTGACACAGGAATGATCTGGTTAACAGTATTGTCTTTGTAGAATGACAAATCGAACCCAAGCAGGCCCTGAAAGAATTTCATTTCGAGACCGGCTTCCAAACTGGTTGTTAACTCTGATTTTAATTCTGTGTTGTTCTTAGTATTAGGAACTGAGAATAAAGCTGTACCACCGAAGCTTGGATTTTGCGAGTATGTATCTTTTATACTTCCCCAGGGAGCATCGTTACCAACCTGAGCATAACCAAGTCTTACTTTACCAAGGTTCAGCCAGCTGTTTTTAGGCATAACATTCGAGAAAATGAAACTTCCTGAAATGGATGGGTAGAAATATGCGTTATTTTCTTCAGGTAAGGTTGAGGACTGGTCGCGACGGATATTTCCATCAAGGAATAAGAAGTTTTTATATCCCAGGGAGAATCCTGCAAAAATACCGTTAACTCCGGTTTCGGTGAGAAGTTCTTCCGGTGAAAGAATCTGGGTAGCACTGTTTCCGATTGAATACTGTCCGGGAACAATTAAGCCACCATTAGTTGAAAGGAAAGTCTGATCAACACCTGATCTTCTTACATTGGTTCCTAAAAGGGCGCCTAAATTGAAATCTTCGGTGAGGTTTTTGTTGAACTTCAGGAGGAAGTCAATATTTCTTTCATAAAATGACTTGTTGAAACGGGAATAACCTGCTGTAGCATCAGGACGTCCAACTCCAAATTCGCCTGAACCGGAACCAACTGCTTTTCTTTCTTCCTGCAGTTCGTTATAAGTATCAAGAGCGAAACGGCCCATCACGCTGAAATAGTTGTTGATTTTCCAGTCAGCCTGAGCATAACCGATAATACGGTCGCGGGTATCAGTTTCGAAATTTTCGTTACGAACCCAGTATGGGTTATCCCAATATGCAGGCCTGAGGTCGAACGGGTTGTTCGGGTTCCAGGTAATGTTGCGTCCGGTTTGTTCGTAAAGGTCTTTCTGCATTTTGTAATCAACGTTGGTTTGCATCCACTGACGGAAATGCGACATGATATTATCACTGTAACCAGTTGAGTTACGGCCTTTACCATTGGTTTTTACATAATTGGCATAAGCAGATACGGTAAGGTTATCAAGAATGTCGTATGATCCATTGAGGGTCATAGCGTTTTTCTTGATTTCGCTGTTAGGCATGATCCCTTTTTCGCTAACATTTGAATAACCAAGACGGAAGGTTGAAGCATCACCACCACCGGCGACTTCAACACTATTGGTAAGGTTGAGTGAATTATCCAGTAAGGTGATAGGTCCGTTATCGGCAACTTTCCAAGGGGTAGCTTTTTGATAATTTGGTGATGCAGGGTCGTAGGAATCCCACTGGTAAACCAGTATACTCGGATCGAACTTTTGGCCATATGAAGCATCTTCGTAAGTTGGAACTGTGAGGTCGATAGTTCCGTCGCCGTTAACATCCCATACGCTTTCGAAACCGCCGTAAGGAGGATCGCCGTAGTAATATGTTCCGTAACCGGCACCGTAATTCTGCTGATATTTAGGGAAGGTACTCTTATCAACAAATCCGGTGGTGATACTTGAGTTAATGCTTACACCCAGGTTTTTCTTACCAGCTTCAGCTTTTTTACCTTTTTTGGTCGTAATAAGAATAACACCGTTCGCAGCGCGTGAACCGTATAGGGCAGTAGCAGCAGCACCTTTAAGAACGCTCATACTTTCAATGTCGTTAGGATCGATATCGGAAGCTGCGTTACCATAGTCATAACCGCTTCTACCCGAAATCTGTCCGGCATTGTTGGTGTTGTCATTATTAACAGGAACACCATCAATAACGAACAAGGCCTGGTTATTACCTGTCATTGATGAAGAACCACGAATAACAACGTTGGTTGAACCGCCCATGTTACCGTTTGATTTAACCTGTACACCGGCGAGTTTACCGGAAAGGTTATCAACGAAGTTTGTGCGTTTGGCATTGTTAATCTCTTCGCCTGAAAGTTCCTGCGTTGAGTAGCCCAGTGATTTTTTGTCGCGGGTAATACCAAGAGCTGTAACTACAACGCCCTCAAGATTTTGCGCTTCACTTTGCATAACAACATCCAAAACGTTCGCTGCCGTAAGTGCGATTTCCTGCGTTGTCATCCCAATAAAGGAGAATTGCAATGCAGTCGCATCTTTAGGAACGTTGATGCTGTACTTTCCATCGAGGTCAGTTAATACGCCTTGACTCGTTCCTTTAACAAGTACAGTAACTCCGGGAATTCCGTTCCCGTCATCAGCGCTGGTAACATTACCTGTGATGGTTCGTTGTGCCAGTACCTGCATAGCTGAGAGCAGCAGGATTACCAGCAAAAAACTTAGTTTTCTCATAGGTTAATTGATTTGGTTAGTTAGTGTTTAATTGGTTTGGTAATAATTGATTGAAAATTTGTTAAAATCTGGTTTTAAATCATAGGCTTTTAAAATTTCGTTAATCGATCTGGCAGGTTTTAAACTGGTAATTTTTCCAAATATAACGAATTAATGAAGGTTTTGGTAAAGGAATCTTATGTTTTTATCCCTGATTTTTCAACATTGAGCTCTTTTCAAATGCAGAAACCCTCATATGTGTCATCTGTTTTTTGTACGCATAATATTGAAATTGCGTATTTTAGTGTTGTATTTTGATGATTCGGGCGCACGAGTTCAAACGAGGAGTAAAAGTAATAATTTCTTAATACCTAAATTATTTTCTGTTTTTTTTTTTTAATTTCTTCGTTTTTAGTTTTTAACTTCTGCTTTTTTGCGTGTAAAAATAACTCCGAATGCTATTATTCCGATCGAAGTGAGAATTAAACCCGTAAATGTAAGGTGATTGTTACCTATAAATACAACCGGCATAAAATATAAAGTCGTTTTAGCAGCTACGTATAGGTAGTAACCGGATTTTTTCATTTGCCACATTAAAACCACAGCAGATAAGCCAAGTAAGGTTAAACCAAAAAATACCGCTAAAAACAGGTAACCGGCATTCAGATATTCAATAACCAATCCGGGAAAAAGTGGCGCAGGTACATTTCCCTGTAATGAATATAGGATCAGAACCGTTAACATAACTAACCATACAAAACCGGTAAAAGCTGAACCGATACATAAATAAGTAAGTAGTGGCGGACGTTTTTTATATTGAATCGCATTCATTGTAAGAAGAATTGGATCAGGGTTTTACTTTTGTGATCAAATGGATTTTACAAGTTACAAAATGGACTTAAAACATTAAGCGTTAATGGCTTACAAGATTTTTTGTATTTTAAATTTGAGTACTTAACTATCTTCAGTTCACAAAGGGAATAAAGCTATTTCATAAATTTCAGAAACCCACTATATCCCCATATAAAAAGTATGGTTAAAAAAATAGTTATCCCCGGCATAGGGAATCCCTGTATGTAGAGTAACGGAAGTATTAACAGCAGGAGCTGTGATGCAGTATAAAGATGAAAGCCGACTTTTCGCATCCGCCATAAAAATACGGCACCTGCAAACGATATTGCATAAAGAATGGTGTTAAGGAAAAAGAAAGTCCTGCCGGCCGAAAGCATAAGCTCAATCAACTCACGGTTTTGTTCATCGGGTATCAGGTTCAGATTAGCAGAAAAATAATTGTGTACCAGGCCGATAATGCCGTACGAAAAAAAAGCTAGTCCGCTTCCGACAAATGTAAAAACACAGAGTATTCTCAATAGTGTGACGTTTGGAGCTGCTTCACTCTGATTGGGTTGTTGCTGTTCGTCCATAAATGGTTAATTTGTTACACGGATTTATTTACAGAATCAGGTATGACCAATTGCCTGTAAGAATTAGAAAGTGATTTAAGTCTAAGTATTAATATCCAGCCATTGCCGAAAATGGACTTTATCGCCAATGTTTCGGCTATCTAACCAAGATTACCGGTCACTTTTTCAACTTCTTCAAGTATCTCACACGATTTCACCAATGCTTTCATACTATTATGATCGGTATATAACGGCCTGTCAATTTCCAGGAAATCGACATAACGACGGATCACTTCTTTTGCTTTTGTAACCCCCGCCCCGAAGGAATACTCCCTGAAATCGAGTGCCTGTGCGGCTGCCATCAATTCGATACCTAAAATACCATAGGCATTATCAAGGATCTGGAAATTTTTAATTGCGGTATTCATACCCATGCTTACAAAGTCCTCCTGATCTGCTGCTGCCGGAATGGATTGAATGCTCGCAGGTGCTGACAAAATTCTTTGTTCAACAATCTGCATATCAGCAGTATATTGACTAAGCATAAGCCCCGAAAACATACCTGCGCCTTTAGTAAGGAAAGCAGGCAGACCCACGCTTAATGCAGGATTATTGAGCCGGTTCATCCTACGTTCGCTGAGCACGCTTACCATTGTTATTACCATTCCTGCCATATCCATAGGTACTGATACAGGCGATCCCTGGAAATTGGCCCCTGAAAGCTGCATATTTTCTTCAGGAAAGAAAATAGGGTTATCGCCAACGCCATTCAGTTCAATTTCGACCTGCGAACGGGCATACTTCAACGCATCGTGAGCTGCACCAATTACCTGAGGTGTGGAGCGCATGCTGTAGGCATCCTGAACTTTGCATTTTATCCTACCTTCGGCCAGATCGCCACCCGATACCATTTTCCTGATGGCTTCGGCGCTGCGTATTGCTCCGGCAAAACCCCGGACTTCGTGAATACGAGGCTCATACGGTTTCATATTTGCTTTTAATGCTTCGAGCGACATGGCAGCTGCAATTTCAGCCTGTTTCAGCCAGTTGTCAGCATCCACCAGAAATATTGCACTCATAGCAGTAAGTACATTCGAACCATTGATGGTTGCCAGACCGTCGCGGGCCATCAGCCCGGGAATGGGGATACCGGCCTTGTCCATTGCTTCCTTCCCATCCAGAAGTTCTCCTTTAAAATAGGCCTTTCCTTCGCCCATCAAAAGCAGTGCTATCTGCGACATAGGAGCAAGGTCGCCGCTGGCGCCAACGGAACCTTTCTGGCAAACGAAAGGAGTAACACCTTTATTAAGCATTTCGACAAGCGTGAGTGTAATCTCCGGGCGGCAACCGGAATTGCCGTGAGCATGAACATTAATACGGCCAAGCATGGCTCCACGCACATATTCAAGTGGCATAGCATCGCCTATTCCTGCGGCATGGTTATATATAAGGTATTTCTGAAAATCTTTAACCTGATCATCATTCAGCACCACTTCCGAAAACTCACCGATTCCGGTATTTACACCATACATTATTTCGTGTGCTTCTATTTTCCTTTCGAGCATGGCACGGCATGCTATAATACGTTTAAGAGCATCGGGATGAAGTTCGACCCGTTTGTTATGACGGGCTACTGCTACTACGTCATTAATGGTGAGGCCCTGTCCTGAGATAATGTAAGTCATTGGTTCCTGAAGTTAAGTGGTTCGCTCAGCAAACCTATGAAAAAAAGTATTAACTGTCTTTTTTATGCTGTTTAAATTTTCAGTGTAAATTCTTGTTTCCGTAAAATTTATTCAGGCAACAGGAAATCATGATCCTGAATAAACTTTAATGAGTTATCAATAAGCTCATACATAAGTACATCGTCTTCAACATAAGGAACTTTTTCGCGGAAGCCGCTGATGATATTCTGCAGGAAAGGAGATGTGTTTTTTGTGCCGCGGAATTCCAAGGCCTGGCATCCGGCCATAAGCTCTATTGCAAGTATGTTTTCCACATTTTTAACCACACGTAAGGCTTTGGTTGCGGCATTAGCTCCCATACTCACATGGTCTTCCTGCTCATTGGATGATGTGATACTATCCACAGAAGAAGGTGTACAAAGTTGTTTATTCTGGCTCACCACCGACGCAGCTGCATATTGAGGAATCATATATCCTGAGTTTAAACCCGGATGTGCCACCAGGAATTCAGGCAATCCACGTTGTCCGGCAATAAGCCTGTACAATCTCCTTTCGGCAATATTACCAAGCTCGGCAAGAGCAATAGCTATAAAGTCGAGTACAAAAGCTAAGGGTTCACCATGAAAATTGCCTCCGGATATAATCAGGTCATCATCAGGGAAAATAGTAGGATTATCAGTTACAGAGTTGATTTCGCGTAAAATTACATCTGCTGCATAGCGAACGGTATCTTTTACTGCTCCATGTACCTGTGGGATACACCGGAATGAATACGGATCCTGAACAGCTTTGCCAGGCTTATCAATCAATTGGCTTCCCTGCAAAATGGTCCGGATATTTTTCGCCGTTTCAATTTGTCCGGGATGTGGCCTGATTTCGTGAATTTTACTATGAAAAGGATCGAGTCGTCCATTGTATGCTTCAAGCGATATTGCCCCGGTGATATCAGCAAGCCGCAGCAGTTTAAATGCTTTGAGCAAAACAAGAACGCCATGTGCACTCATAAACTGGGTTCCGTTGAGCAATGCCAGACCTTCCTTCGATTTCAGGTTCACTGCCGTCAATCCGAGTTCAGACAACACTCCTTTGGCTGGTTGCCACTTATCTTTATAAAGCACCTTACCGGTACCGAGAAGCGGTAAAACCAAATGTGCAAGCGGGGCGAGATCGCCCGAAGCGCCAAGTGATCCCATTTGACGAACTTCAGGAAGAATGTTGTGGTTGTAAAGATCCAAAAGACGTTGAACGGTTATAGTTTGTACGCCAGAGTTACCAAGGGATAAAGCATGTGCTTTAAGCAAAAGCATGATCCTGACAATATCCGGTTCAACATGTTCGCCGATACCGCAGGCATGGGAAATAACCAGATTAACCTGTAACTGCGAAAGGTCTTCGCGCGAAATGGATCGGTTGCAAAGGGAACCAAAGCCAGTTGTAATCCCATAAATAGGTTCCTGTTGGGTTTCGATTTTCCGATCGAGGTAGTTCCTGCATTTCTCAATCAGGGTTATTGATTCGGGGGAGAGAGCAATGTCCTTACCCTGGGCGAGCATATTTTCAATTTGCTCAAACGTAATGGGAGACGGAGTAATAAAAAGGGGTTGTTTTGCCATTAGTGTAGTACAGCTATTTTCACCTAAAGAAGGTGGAATTATAAAATACGAAGAAATGTCTGGGAGATCCTGCCCAAGGCAGGAAAGCGGAAACTGAACTTACAGGCAAGTCCGGTTAATCTGAATGATGAAATATAAATTCCAGTGCATGGAAATCTGTTTTTCGGTAGAGAGCCCAAAAATAGGGAATAATCGTTTGCAGAGAAAAAATATGGAAAAGAATCTTCGCAAAAGGGAGGGCCGCTTTATACACTCTGCATTTGCCCGTAGGGCATCAACATCAAAAAACGATCAATGCAAATAGCCGTCATTTGCACGTAGGGCATCAACATCAATGACAGACAGGAATCATCAGAAATTGTCATTAGGACGTGAACACCATTGTCTGCAAAATATTTCTTTTTAACGGAACATCGGTTTTAGCATCTATTCAATTGCCTTATAAATATATAGTTCATCATATTCGATATTGAAAGCTTTCAGGAACGCTATATATTCATCAATAAAAGTACGTTTTTTATGATGTTGCTGCTGATTCTCTATATACCTTATGATAGTAGGAATTTGAGATTTCCCATAGGAAAATGCTCCAAAGCCTTCTTGCCATGAGAATTTTCCCGGGCATAATTTGTTATCGTTGATCCAGATAGAAGAACTCCGTTTTACATTATACATAAGATCTGATGGCGCTTGTTTTGGATTCATGCTGATAAGAATATGAACATGGTCGGGAATACCGTTTATCGCAAAGAGTTTGTGCTCCTGCTGAGTAATGATACCAGTCATATATTTATAAAGATCATCCTGCCAGTTTTCGGCAATTAATGAGGCTCTGTTTTGCACTGCAAAAACAAACTGGATATATAACTGGGTATAGGTGTTTGCCATAATAAAGGTTGTTTATTGTTTAGTCCTGGGGGCAATCTGTCTTAGTACATCATGTCTCTGATTGAGGTTGATGCCCTACTAGCAATCTTTCTGATTTCTGTCTTCAAAGGTTGATGCCGTACGGGCAACCTTTCCTGGTACATCGTGTCTTTATTGAGGTTGATGCCCTACGGGCGATCCTTCCTGGTACATCGTGTCTTTTATTGAGGTTAATGCCCTACGGGCAATCTTTCTTAGCGTACCATATCTTTTATTGAGGTTGATG